>NZ_JBHFJH010000036.1:0-132952 GCF_057334655.1 Paenibacillus sp. AGC31 | reverse complement strand
TAATCTGGCCCCCGTGTCAAGGACACTAAAAAAAGAGTGGCATTAAAGATTTACGAGGCGAATAATAGATGATTCCTGTATTGAACAGGGGTCATCTTTTTTAATCCCCATTGATATCTGTGGTTGTTGTAATAGCGAATGTAACGATCGATTTCTTGCTTTAACTCTTGAAGGGAACGGCAACTACGATGATCGACATGGTCCTTCATGTGGCCGAAGAACGATTCTTGGGGAGCATTGTCCCAACAGTTCCCGCGTCTGGACATCGACTGGCCTAACCCATTCTTCTTTAACAACTCCTGATAGATGGGACTGGTATAATGGCTGCCCTGATCTGAGTGGATGAAAGCATCCTTTTGGAGCTTTAGACGTTTCTGTTTCTTGAGAGCGTCAACAGTATCCGTGGCAATGTCTAATGTCAGCCGATGGGATATATTGTGAGAGAGGACCTCACTTGTTGAGGCATCCAGTATGGTCGACAAATAGGCCATCCCGGATCGGCCGTATGGAAGGTACGTGATATCCGTAAGCAAGGCCAGACCCGGTATGCCCTTCTTGAAGTCCCTCTGCAGAGTATTGGGTAAGGTTCGGTGTTCCAGCGTAGCTTTGGCCATGCGTTTATAAGGGTTGATTTTTCTGTGCGGACATACGATGTTAAATTTCTTCATCAATCTACGGATTTTCTTTAGGTTATAGATGACACCAAACTCGTGCTCAAGAATCATCTTGATGGAGCGTGAGCCCTTCTTGTAACCCCTTCGTTCGAAAGCCTTCTTAATCAGCTTCCCTGCCTCAGCATCCGAACGGACCCGCTCTAAACGTAAATCTGCAGCTTGTAAGTAGCTGTAATACCCCGAACGAGATACGTTAAGCAATGAGCAGAGGTATCCCGTCATACGTTCCAAGCCTTGATCCACGGCTTCCTTTATGAGCTCGAACAACTTAATCTTGCTTAGGTTCATTCCCTTTGCTACCAGCAACCTTTCTTTCGTATCTAGCTTTTTTAGCAGTTCTACTTGAGATTCGAGTAGATGAATCCGTGCTTCTTGTTTTGCAATGATTTCTTCCTGCGATAACTCTCTATGTAAAGGGCGACCCGAGGCTTCTTTTCGGGAGTCAGACAACCCAATAATCCCTCCAAGGTCATAGGCTTTTTTCCAACGTCCGGCAGATTGTTCTACTCGTTTCATTCCAATTACGGTAACATCAAACCCATGAGTTTCAAAGATCTCTCTAGGTGTCTTTCCCATCATATATTCGTCAATGAATAACTGCTTAAATTCATCTGCATAGGTTATCGCTTTGTCGCTAACATTCCTTACATATCTGTTCTTTGATATCTGTTCACGTTCTTCTTCTGTGAATCGCTTCTTGCTCACGATGTAATCCCCTCCATTGCTTCTTCAGTATACAAAAAGGTACCCACAGTCCGCACACCTTTTTTCAAAGTGTCCAGTCTATGGGTACCAGTGTAGGGTAACCCTAACTGCTTGAGTTCTCTTTTTTTTGGTGTGCGTGATAGGAGGAGAGCACTTTTATTATTCGGGCTGGATCGTTGGATCGATAAGAAATACAGGATCGGGCTCATGACCGAACTGTTTGAGATTAATGGTTCCGTTCAGTTGAAACTCGACACCTTCGCTAATCAGTTCTGTTTCCTGCATCATGCGCGAGTGTTCGTCCGTTATGGAGATTTCGCCTTTTGCGTTGACGACACGGTGCCAGGGAAGACGTTCTTTGCGGCTCATCGAGTGCAGAATACGGACGACTTGTCTCGCGGCTCTTGGACTTCCAGCATGGGCTGCAATCTGACCGTAAGTCATCACTTTACCTTCAGGAATCGCTGCGATGATCGCAATGACTTGTTTGGTAAATGGGGTCACTATGATGTCTCCTCTCTGTATCTTAGGTATATAGCTGAAAATATGAAAAAACGTGTCGTTCAGATACAGAATCTGAACGACACGTTGTATGGACAGATGTAACCTGATCCTGTGCACTTATAGAGGTTGTTCAAAAAAACCGCTTTTGATTACGAATGATGCCTATCGGCATCATAAGCATCGAATATGGAATTCAGCCGAAATGTCCGTTGCTCACGTAGCTTTTCTACGCTCCGCTACTCCATTTCTATCTTCATCCCATCTTCTCGGTACTGAAAACCAGTCTTTTTGAACACGTACTTATTGAGGTTGTCCAAAAGCCTTTTGGTACACGGCAGCGGGCCATTCTGCCCATGGGAATTCTCTTGCAGGCAAAGATTGCAGAATAACTTCTTCCTTGGTAACTGGATGAGGAAAAGCTGCAATCACAGACCATAGGGCAATCTGCTGGCCGGGTTTATTCACGCTTGCGCCGTACTTCTGATCCCCGTACAGAGGACAGCCCATTTCTTTCATTTGCACCCGAATCTGATGAGATCTGCCGGTGTGCAGTTCGATATGAATGAGACTGTATCGATCTGTTTCTCCAATAACCCGGTAATCCAGAACGGCATCCTTACCACCAGCCGTACCTTTAGGTACAACAGTAACGGTATTTGTGCGTGCATCTTTCAGGAGTGTGTGTTTTAACGTTCCCTGCTGTGCAGGCAACTTGCCATGTACAACAGCCGCGTATATTTTACGGAAATGCCGTCCCCGCACAGTCTCGGACAATCTCGAAGCTGCTTTGGAAGTCTTGGCAAAAATCATTGCCCCTCCAACAGGACGATCAAGTCGGTGTACTAACCCGAGATACACATTGCCAGGTTTGTTGTATCGTTCTTTCAGATCCTGCTTCAGCAATGTAAGCAAATCCGGATCACCTGATGAATCTTCCTGGGTAGGTACATTGACCGGCTTCGTAATGCCTAACAGATGGTTATCTTCGAACAGAATCGGAATCGCATCGTGGTCATGCCGATGTTCTGACATGATTAAGACTCCCAACGGCCCAGAATACCACAAGGCAGATCAAGACCACTACGTGTGATTGGCAGACCAATTTCACCTGCAGTAATGTCACCACCGTACTGAGCAGACATCGTCATGGTCAACATGTTGCGCAGAACCGTAGAGGAAATGCCCGTAGTGTAAGAGTTAACCAGCATGAATAATGGATTATCCGACAAGATCGTCATACACGACTTCAAGAAAGGATATAGGTTCTCTTCCAGTTTCCATGTCTCTCCATTAGGGCCACGGCCATATGAAGGAGGGTCCATAATAATGGCGTCGTAACGATTTCCGCGACGTTGTTCCCGTTGTACGAATTTGAATACATCATCTGTAATAAAACGAACAGGGCGATCAGCCAGTCCAGATAATTGAACATTTTCCTTGGCCCATTGAACCATGCCTTTAGCTGCATCCACATGCACAACAGAAGCGCCTGCGTAAGCTGCGGCTACCGTTGCTCCACCTGTATAGGCAAACAGGTTCAAGACAGAAATAGGGCGTCCTGCATTGGAGATTTTATCCATCATCCAGCTCCAGTTGGCAGCTTGTTCAGGGAACAGGCCAGTGTGCTTAAAGCTGGTAGGTTTAATGTGGAATTTCAGGTTTTCGTATCCGATCGTCCAACGCTCGGGAATGGGCTTTTTCATATCCCAGTTACCGCCACCGGAAGAGCTACGATGATAGTGACCATGCACCTGACGCCATTCATTGGTTTCTTGCTCAAGGGGCCAGATAATCTGTGGATCGGGTCTGCGTAAAATTACATCTCCCCAACGTTCCAGTTTCTCGCCGCCTCCTGTATCGATTACTTCATAGTCCTTCCAATTCTTAGCTACGTACATAATGATTTATCCATCCTTCAAAAGTCATTTGGATACTATTGTACAACAAAAAAGGGCTTGTACGCCAGTTGGGGGACGGGAGTGTACCATATACTGAAAAACAAAGATAACCAAAAAATTAATTTGACAATGATAATCATTATCACATATGATTTTGTTAATCCAAAATTCATTCTTTCTTCATGAAGAGAATATAACATGATCAAACTAAAGCGAGGGAAAAATAGATGGCTAAATTGTTAGTGGCTTATGCAAGCATGACGGGAAATACAGAAGAAATTGCAGAACTGATTGTGGAAGGAATTACACAGGGAGGTCACGACGCAGATCTGAAATCCGTAACGGATTGTAATGCATCCGATGTATTGGACTATGACGGATTCATGATCGGCGTCTACACTTGGGGAGACGGGGAGTTGCCAGATGAATTCCTTGATTTCTATGAAGAGTTGGATGAGCTTGACTTGAGCGGCAAGAGAGCAGCAGTGTTCGGTAGTGGTGACACGTCTTATGAGCAGTTCTGCGGAGCGGTTGATCTCGCGGCTGCCAAGCTGCAAGAGCGTGGGGCGGAGGTATCTCCAGAGATGTTGAAAATTGAATACAGTCCGCTTGAGCAGGAGAAGGAAACATGCCGTGACTTTGGCAAACGCTTCGCTGCTGCCGGATTACAGGTATCCTAAAGATCATGTTAAGACATAATGTTCAGGCAGCGATACCATTGGGAAGGAATGACCTTCCTGGACGTCTGCTTGAAGATTACAGATTGGAAGAAATGCTGCGCAGCCCACACCGATTCATCCGCCCTGAACCAGTGTCTGAGCAGCGTTCTCCACTGCAATGGAGGCATCGTGTACAATATGCGGTGAGTCACGCGGTCAATTCCTTTTACAGTCTCGACCCCGATGTTCGCAAAGAGGTACCCGTACAGTATTTACTTGAGAAGTGGTGGCCCAGAAAGGCGGATGGTTTCGAATCTGTTCTCCATTACTGGGATGTGAAGAACAAGATTACGGATGAATTGTCACTCGCCATTGCAATGAACGATGATCTGAAGCATCCAGCCATTCTTTTTGAACAGTGGAGAACGGAGTTACCTTCATTATCCATGCATTTGTCGATGATATTTCAGGCGGCCTGGCAACCAGAAGGCTGGGATTCGCTGCTTATTCAGAAATATATGGTTGTCCACGATCCAAACGTAGTTGAGGCGTTTCAGCATATGGTCAGTGCATTCTGCTGGGAAGCCTTCGGTAAATTACCGGGTATGATCGAGATATACTGCTTGTTGGAAGGACGCAAAATTAGGTACATCCCTGGACGCCAGTCTCTGATCCGTTCCATGGACTACATTCGCTTGATACGTGACAGCATGCCTCAAGCAGAAGTGTTGGAGTCAGAACAGTTTACGACGCGTGATAAAGCGCGCATCCACGAAGAGGTGGATCGCTGGAGAACGGAAGCCGTTGAACCGAAGAAAACATGGTTGATGTGAAGGCGATTGAAGGATAAAGATATATCATGCAGATAGAGGAGGGGAAGTTGCCATGTCTACCGGTCTAAGTCAAGATATAAGCAGCGGCAAGAGACGTGCAGGCACTTGCGAATTCAGTCCGTTGCCAGTACCCCAGTCGGTTATACGAAAGTTGCTTGATGAAGCAGATCCTTCATTATATGTAATGAGTTCAGAACCCTGGAGGTTTATGTTGTTTGCAGGCGAAGGACGACAGCTTTATCTGGAAGCGGTCAGACAGAGCTATCCACCCCATCTGGCTGATCGCTACGGCGATTGGGCTACATATCAATACACGGAAGCAATCCCTACCCATCTGGTTGTTGTGGCGCCTAGAAATGCCCGTGAGGATGATCTTCTGCCGGCCAAAGCCTGGAGCAAACGCTTTAGTATTCTGGCTGCGGAACAGGGTTTGAATGCTGTCTGGAAGATCAATGATTATCAGCAACATCCTGTGTTTATGAATTTGATGGGTTTGACAAGTGATGAGAAGGTGCTGGGGGTATTCCATATCGGTTACGGAGACCAGCCTGCATTGCGGGATATGGATGCAAGCAGACCAGCCTCTGAACTGATGACGGTCTATGACCATCTGGTGTAAAAAAAGATTCATTAGTTCTCTTATTTGCTGGTGTTGAATAGAAAATCACGAACGAGCTGACGATTCGTCTGATCTTTGTTGTAGACGGAGAACAACCGATTGGATACGGTAAGGACATTGCCAAAAAAGAATCGTTCGAATTGGGTCTGTCTGCCCCCAAATGATCCAGCCCCAAGCTCCCAGATCAGGCGGAACAGAGCGTTGCGTTCGTGAGAAGCCATATCGTTCCCTTTCAGATATATATTCAGTGAAGGAGCGATATCGGATTGAAACTCTTCTTCCTGAGGGATCATAATCACCCCGCTCGAACCCAAGAGCTGCAGAATTTCAATCATCTCAGGATAAAGTTTCGGAAAAAGGAGATTGGCTGCCATCAATGGTTTGGGAGCAGGTAATACAAATCCTCTTCCGTCTGGGATTGCACCTGCCTCCGCGGCCAAGGCCAATGCTTTTAACGATTCAAGACCTGCGAACACACGCGCGGTTTTCTCGACAACATGTGCTTCCGTATTCAGATCCAGCGTATCCGTGAGAAGCTGGATTGTACCGAGAACAAATTCTGTTTTGGCAATATAACGACACAATACCTGATGACCTGCGTGAATATGAAAGTTACTACCACTGAAGAGTCGCGAGGACATTTCCTCACTTCCTGCAAAAAATATCCGTTCATGCGGAACGAGCACCCGGTCAAAGATGACGATATTGTCCATTTCTTCATATCTGGAACTCAGGGGATAGTTGGTGTGAGATTCGGCTGCGTAGGTATCCCTGCAGACCAGACTGATTCCCGGAAGATCATTGGGGACAGCAAAAGAGAATGCAAATGGATTTTCGTCATCAAATGGGGCGGGAGAAGGTGACGGATAGACAAAAATCTCATCCGATGTGGCAGCTTGTGTAGCCATCATGAATGCTCCGCTAATGATGAGGCCTTCCTCGGTGCGATCTACGACCTTTGCAGCAATAGCATCCTCAGTAGCATCCAGTTGCCCTGAGATTTTGCTGGCATATGGCTGAATGAAGGCATGGGATAGCGTGATATCATGATCACGGCAATACGCATAATAATTCTTGAGATTTTCTGCATATTGGGGAGATAGTTCGTTCAGGAGATCGGCACCTGTGTAAAAGGACATTATGGCTGTATTCATGTAATCGGGTGAGCGACCAAGAAAGCCATGATGCACGTTTGTCCAGATATTCATCCCTTCCCGTCGTTTACGGAGATCGTCGGCACTGGTTGGAGGCAGGAAGGATATGCCCACAGGTTTGCCGTCTGCCGGGGAGGCATACGTCATCGTTTCTGCAAATTTAGGATCAGATTGCAGATCATACATGTACATCTGAGTCTCCATTAGACCAGCAAATGCTACATGTTCAGAGCGTTTTCCAGTAATAAGGTTACCTTTATACCAACAAGGGACGGACTGTGCATCAATTCGTTCGCGATACTGTGTGCCACTTTTAACAGGCATTGTTATTCACCTCTTGGTTCTAATCGTTCATGGGCATACTGACTTCTTACGTAGTGTACGTAGGTCATCTGTCCAATGTGCATTGAAGAGGTGAGAAGGATTTTTACAGAATAGGGCTTGATAATAATTATCATTCTTGTTACAATAGACAAAGAAAAAAGGAACCGGTAAGGGCTCCTTTAAGTGAATCACATGAAATTACTTATTTTACTTCAAAAGTCTTACAGTCTGTTTCAGCAGACTGACTTGCTTCTTTGTTACTGTGACTCACGATGTAGATCGAGGAAGCATTACATTTGTTCTCTTGAGCCCAGTGACGACAGGAATTAACTTCACACAATACGTCTTTTGCCATGATTGTTAACCTCACTTTAAATGGATTACAGTCGTTGGTATAAAGAATCCGGATATAACAAGTTGCCGCTTGTCAATCTGGAAAATTTTGTTGCTCTCACGAATCTAGAGGGCTTTTTTGCGTTATACACAACGATGCACACTTAGAATAGCAAATTTAATTGAAGCTTGCAACCAAATGCCCCCATCTGTGGCAAAATAGTGGACGTGCTGTGGTTATATTTGCAAAAAGGCAGTAGTATGTTATTATTTAATAGTAATAATTACGATTAAAAGTCTAATTGATTCTATATAAATTGAACTAAACATTTACACGAAACTATAAATGAAGGAGCATGTGTATACATGAGCAAAATAAACCATATGAACCGGATTCCCCGCGCGAAAGGGATCGATATGGCTGCTTTTTACACGCCAAAAGAGTGTAGGCATAAAGCCCAGCATATTGTATTTTCCGCTGAAAATGAACGCATCATTAATGAATTTATCACCATTCTGGGCATGAAAGAGAAGTTCAGAGAGCATGATGTATCAATCCCCAACAAAATGGTCATGTTCGGGCCTCCCGGTACGGGTAAAACATTAACGGCATCACATCTGGCGGAGCGCCTTGATCTGCCATTGGTTCTTGTGAGATTAGATGCAATCATTCATAGTCATCTTGGGGAGACCGGAAGTAATGTACGCAAGTTATTCGAATATGCACGTGTTAATCCCTGTGTACTATTCTTGGATGAATTTGATGCCATAGGTCGAACACGTGAGAGCAATGATGAGGTGAAAGAGATGGCGCGTGTTGTCAATACGTTGTTGCAGTGTCTGGACGAATTCGATGGGGACAGCATTCTGGTGGCTGCAACGAATCTGGAAACCCAACTGGATCACGCCATCTGGCGGCGGTTTGATACGAAGATGACCTATAGTATGCCAGATGATGCAAGTCGCAGATTGTATATCAGCAAGTTGGTAGGGGCATTTGAACAGGAGACTCGGCTGGAAGATTATATATGTGAACGCTTGACTGGGTGCAGTTATGCGGATATAGAGCAGATTGTTTTGAAAGCAAAACGGAAAGCAATCATTGCCAGTAGTGTGCTTCATAAGCAACTGATCTCGGATGCTTACGATGAATACAGACCACGAGTATTAGAGTGGTGATTGCTTCCATTCTGGATAAAGCAACAAGGAACATGTTGAACTAGCCCAGTCTCCTGAATGGAGTTCTGGGCTAGTTGTCATGTTAGCGAGGTGCGTTATACTTTAACGGCTGCTCCGTATGCTTTTTCTGTATTCATGGCTTCTTGTGTTGCAGTCCAGCGTGGCAGACTTAATCTGAACATGCTGCCTTCCGGGCTGCTGGAGACAAGTGTCAGTTCACCGCCCTGTTCCTGAGCGAGTAGGCGGCTATATGTTAATCCTAGACCCAGACCGCGGTTACGACGTTTTTTGAGTTCTCCACGATAGAACCGTTCGAAGATTTTGGGTTGTTCTTCGGCTGCGATGCCTGTGCCGTGATCCTTAACATCAACGTACAGCATCTGCTCTTCTGTACTTAGATAAATATCGAAGACAGCTTTCTGTTCAGGAGCTGTGGCATGAAGTGCGTTATTGAGCAAATTGACAATGATCTGCTGAATGCGGAGAGCATCCCCCATGGTAAATAAGTTAATTGGAGGGGCGTGCAGCTGAACCTCTGGCATTTTGTCCTCGTACGCAATCTTCCACTGATAGATGATCTCACCGACCAACAGTTTCAGATCCGTCCGTTCCTTGCGAACGGCAACACTTCCTGCAGCCATGGCGTTATAGTCAAGCAAATCTGCGACCATTCGCTCCATGCGTTCAGATTCTTTCAAAGCGATATCCAAAAATTCTTTACCTTCCTGTGGACTCACGACATCGTCACGTACTGCCATAACGAGCCCCTTGATGGATGTTACCGGTGTCTTGAGTTCATGACTTACCCCTGCCAGCGATAGTGTACGCCATTCTTCGAGTTGTTGCAGGCGTGTGGCCATATCGCGAAATGAATTTACAAGTTCATTGATCTCACGCTCTCGTGTATTCAAGTCAAGACTCACATCATAATTGCCACCTCGAATCTGTTCAGCGGCATAGGCGACCTGACGAATAGGTCTGGATAATTTTTTGGACAGGAGATAGATTGTAAACCATCCACAGAGGATTAGTCCTCCGAGGATTAGAGCCACGAGCCATATCGTCTCTGGACCAAATGTAATGGATTGTTTGGACTGCATGACCCACACTTTACCCAAGGTTTGATCGCCCTCGGATATGTTGACCGTTACACCTGCATATTTGTTGTTTCGAGGTTCAAGATAGTCGTCTGACAGTCGATAATGCACATCTTTTTGCTCCATTTTAGGCTGGGAAAAGATCAATTGATTGTTGTTGTCCAAGATCATGACACAGAAATAATGATCTGTGTTAAATAGTTTCTCTCGCTTGGTGACCAGTCTGTCCAGATCGGGTGGAACCTGAAGCATATTATTTTCACTGGTCACTCGATCGGCAATCTCCAGACCAAGGAGTTCTGCAGTTTTGAGGCTTTTCTCAATGGAAGTTGTTCGAATCCAGTAGATTGCCCCAGCCGCAATAATCGTGAAACCAATGCACAAAATGAGAAAATATCGCAGTGTCCAGTGTGACAAAATGGATATGGTTCGTTTGGGTTTCTTTGGTTTCAGTTGGCGATCCAAAATTGATACCCCATTCCTCGCAACGTCCGAATTTCTCCCGTCTCTGGCGACCAGTGGGAGAGGGCTTGACGTAGTCGTTTAATCGATAGATCCACAGCACGGTCACTGCCATCATAGTCCATCCCCCATACCTGTTCAATAAGATGATCTCTGGTAAATGTACGATTCGGATAATCGGACAGGAAGAACAGTAACGACAGGTCACGAGGTGTGAGTGCAACCTCTGCTCCGTTCAGCAGCACCTGTTTAGCAGCAAGATCAATGACGAGATTTCCAAAGGAACGCTTCTCTTTGCCACCTGAGGTCCAATGTGGATTACGGCGCAACACCGCATTAACTCTGGCGACCACTTCTTCCGGTACAAAAGGTTTGCTCATATAATCGTCAGCACCGGCATTTAGTCCGTTGAGACGGTCTGAAATGTCATCCAGTGCAGTTAGCATGATCACGGGACAAGCACTTTTTTCACGAATAATCCGCAGCAGATCCCATCCGTCCATTCCTGGCAGCATCACATCAAGTAATACAAGGGAGGGCGTTACGGTATCAAAAAGGGTAAGTGCAGTTGGTCCATCTGCTGAATGATGAACTTCAAATTCTGCTTTTCTCAGATAAGCAGCCAATACTCGTGCAATAGCTTGCTCATCCTCGACGATAAGTATGGATTTCAAGAAAAGCGTTCTCCTTTCGCTTTGTAAACTTGTACTGATTTTACATGAGCCAGAGCGTAAAGCCAATCCTGTATTACGGATTTGAAAAAAATATGGGACTTGTCTTATCTTGACTTCTTCCTGACACATTCAATTGATATGATTCACTCCAACAAGCAACCTAAACAATCATGTACTGGAGGAAACATAGAGATGAACAAGAAAGCAAAAGCATGGCTTATTACAGGTGTGGCAGCAGTCGCCGTAATCGGTGGCGGTGGTTACTATATCACAAACAGTTACTTGGGTAATAACGTGGAGATTGAGCAGGTGCTTCCTGCGAGCACAGCGACATCGACAACAGCTGTAGATAGCACAGGAACGGTTATAGCCAATGAAACTGCTGGAGCTGAGCAACTGAATGGAGACTGGAGCATCAGCGAAGGTTCCAAAGTATACTTCTCCGTAACCACATCACAGGAGACAGTTAACTTTGTGGACGATAAGGTAACAGGCAATTGGACCATTAATGTTGACGATGCTGCTCAGATGAAGGCAGAAGGACAGATCGAGATGGACGGAATTGATTCCGGGAATGGACAGCGTGATGGTCACGTGAAGCAAGCCGATTTCTTCGACATTGCTACACATCCACAAGCTACATTTACAGCGACTTCTTTTGAAGGGGTACCTGCGGAATGGCCTGTCGGTCAAACGGTTGATATCAAAATGAATGGTACCATTACGGTTAAAGGTATTGAAAAAGAAGTAACTTTTGATGCAAAAGCTGCTTATGAGAATAATGCAGTATTGTTGTCGGCGACATCGATGGTAACATTCGAAGATTTCGGAATGGAAAATCCACACTCCGTTGTGCTCTCGACTGAAAATGATATCCAGGTACAGCTTGAATTGAAACTTTCTAAATAAGTGTAACAACGATTATATATCTAAAAATCTGCTCTGTTCTGCCTTACGGTGGACGGGCAGATTTTTTTGTTTCTTTTGCAAAATAATGTGATCGATATAGCTCAAATGTAACTGTCACAGGATCATATTGTTAAAATAACTGCTGTTTCCTTTGGATTATGCCGTGTCGCCTATCGCTATTAAGCGCTTACAATGAGGAGGATTCATAACATTCATTGATCTATGCACAATCAAACACAAAAAGGGGGAGATCAAGAGTGAATAAGAGGTACATAAGCGGGTGTCTGGTATTACTAATGCTGTTCTGTGATCTGGGGTTGATGGTTCGTCCAGCTGCTGCAGAAGATGCAAAAGTGAACGTGGCACTTAACAAGGCGGTTACGGTAAGTGAGCAAGATCTATTGTATGAGGGACAAAAAGAAAAGGCGGTGGATGGTGATGTGAATACTCACTGGAGTGCGAGCTCACCTTCTTCTGAAAGCAATCCTCATTGGTTGACCATAGACCTAGGTGCGCCATATGAGCTTTCCGGAGCGGAGTTGACTTGGAAGGACAAAGACCAAGTTGTAAAATATTTGATTGAAGTGTCTGATGATGGTAACAACTGGTCGACTGTTGTGGACCAAACGACTAACGAAATAAAACAGACTGTTGCTAGTGAAGAATTCCAGACCAGTACATCTGTCCAGTATGTGAAGGTTACGATTCCGTACTATGCGGGAGCAACTTGGTGGCCTGGGATATCCGAGCTTAAAGTCTGGGGAGAAGAGGAAGAAATTGATCCAGCAACCATTACAAGTTACGATCCCGTTAAGGTCAATACAGTAGCTGGGGTTGCACCTGTTCTGCCTACAAAAGTGACAGCGAAGTATCTGAACGACAAATCTGGTTCGGTTCCAGTAGAATGGGACAGTATCGACCCTTCAGAGTACGCAAATGCGGGCAGCTTTACCGTGACGGGTGCAGTATACGGTGCTTCCTTACCAGCAGAAGCTAATGTAACGGTAGGGGGATATCGAACGGATTATGTTAGAGGAGTAGATATCTCTACTTTAACAGCGATTGAGGATAACGGCGGCAAATACTTAGATAGTAATGGCACAGAAAGGGACTTGCTCGATATACTCAAGGACCGCGGTGTCAATTATGTGCGTCTTCGTCTGTGGAATGATCCACAGAAATCAGGGGGATACAACGACAAGGACGATGTCATTCGTTTGGCCGAGCGGGTGAAGAAAAAAGGTATGAAGATCCTGCTGGATTTCCACTACTCGGATGAGTGGGCGCACCCGGGCCAGCAGCTTCGTCCCAAAGCTTGGGAAGGTCTTTCGCCCGAAGAGCTGAAGCAGGCCGTATACAACTATACGGTTGAAGTTGTGGGAGAAATGAAAGCTAAGGGCGCCATGCCTGATATGGTGCAGATCGGTAATGAGATCAACAGTGGTGTTCTGAACGGCTTGAGCAGTGACGTGGATTTCGAGCAAAATGTTGCATTGCTAAAAAGCGGAGTTGATGCTGTACGTGCAGTAGAAGGAGAGATCACCGATAACGCGGATAAGGTGAAGATCATGATTCATCTCGCAGAAGGCGGCAAGGCGGATACGTTCGACTGGTATTTCAGTGAGCTGGAGAAACGCGAACTGAAGTACGATATCATCGGACTTTCGTATTACCCGTTCTGGCATGGGACGTTTGCAGATGTACAGAAAACGATGAATGAAGTGTCAGCCGAGTTTGGCAAAGATGTCATTATCGCTGAAACGTCCTATCCGTTTTCCTACAAAAACGGGGACGCTCATGGAAACATCATCGGATCGGACGAAGCGCTTCATGTTGGGGGAGCAACATTCCCTGCAACGGTACAGGGGCAATATGATGCTATTGCTGGCATTATGGATATGATTGCTGACGTGCCGGAAAACCGCGGAGCAGGCTTCTTCTATTGGGAGCCCGCGTGGATTGCCGCCAATGTAGGCTGGATTGATTCCGAGGGAGATGCATGGGAAAATCATGCCATGTTCGACTATGATGAATTTCCGGGGAATGGTGGATACTCCTACGAAGGACGTGCCTTGCCATCACTGGATGTGTACAAACGCGGACTGGAGCTTCTGCCCGCAGACCGCCAGCAACTGGATGCGGCACTTACACGAGCCAAATCATTGGTACAGACTGATTTTACTCCAGAAAGCTGGGTGACTCTGGCTCCGGCAATCTCGGCAGCGAATGATGTATACCAACAGGCATACACGCCGGGCGGGGTGAATCAAGCAGATACAGATGCAGCGACAACAGCATTGGAACATGTGATGCAGCAGATGCAGGTTATCACCCCGCAGCTTGACGAGCTCAGAGCTAAAATAGCGGAAGCGCGTACGTATCAGCAGACTGACTGGTCTGCGGCCACTTGGGGGGTATTGACCAAAGCGCTGGAAGGCGCTGAGCAGGTCTTGAATGATCCAAGAACAACACAGACGGATGCGAATACAGCGGTTAAACGTTTGCATGATGCCATTCAAGGTCTATCCAATGTGGACAAAACACAACTGCACCAGTACATTCAACAAATGCAGCAGCAGACTAAATCTTCCTATACACGCCGGAGCTGGTCTGTGTTGGAACAGTCTTTGCAGGCAGCGATCCAGGTCCGAGATAACAATGCTGTTGTCCAGTCTGAGGTCAATTCAGCACTGAGTACGTTGAAACAAGCCTTTACTAATCTGGTCTCTCTGGAGGCTTTAACAACGGGAAAAACGGCAACGGCTTCAAGCAGTGCAGGGACAGGAGGCAATCAAGCCAACTCTCCTGAAGGTGCAATTGACAACAATCCGAACACTTCATGGGGGACCGATAAGAGTATTGACAGCTTGTGGCAAGTGGATTTGGGGCAAGTCGCAAACCTGCGCAAGATCGAGATGTCGATGTGGAGTGGCGGCATCAAATATACGATCGAAGTGTCCAATGATAACAAAAATTTTGTGAAAGTAGTGGACACCACAAGTGATGTTGTTGTATCGACCGCACCTAGCCATGTACTTCCAGAGGGCACGGAGGGACGTTATATTCGGGTAATGATTAAAACAGGTCCCACATGGGTAGGATTCATGGAATTTGAAGCATACGGTACGTTCCCGGCAGACAAAACTGCACTGCAAGCTACTGTAGATGCCTCTGAGAAATTAAAACAAACCGAATACACGACATCAAGCTGGAATGTATTTAGTAAGACGCTTTCTGAAGCGAAGGCATTCATTCTGGATGTTGAATCTTCAACGCAAGATGTGAGCAATGCGGATCGTGCGTTACAAGATGCTGTGAGTAAGCTTGTACGTCAAGATGGTACACCTGGCCCTGGCCAGCCCTCACAACCAAGTGTACCATCCCAACCATCCAACCCGGGAACAGCACCATCGACGGGGAATCCGTCTGTAACACCACCGGTTGGATCAGGTACTGTACCAGAGAAGGGTTCAATAACGGTAAAAGGAACAGCAACCGGGGAAGACAAGTATTCGATTCGTCCAGATGTATTCCTATTAACTCAGGCACTGCAATCCATGGATATAGGAAATCGTACGTTGAAACTGATTGCAGATGTGCCTGACACAGCCAAGAAAGTCACATTTCAGTTGGCTGCAAGTCAACTGGCAGCATGGATTCGTTCCGAGGAAGTGAAATCCCTGGATGTAGTTGTAGGACAGACTACTGTTCGTGTTCCTCTAAAATCACTCCCGCTAACTATTGCGGAGACTGCAGGAACGTTCGACATCGTAGTGGCAACAGGATCGACAGATACACTGTCCACATCTCAAAAAGCAACGATAGGTAATCATGCAATTGTTGATGTGAATTTGTTAATGAACAATAAGCCATTGCAATGGACAAACAGAGCGGTTGAAGTTGCTCTATCCAATGTGGAGCAACCTAAAAAGAATGATGTAGTGATGGTTGTACATTCCATATCTCCAAGTGGGGAAATGAACCCTGTTACGTATTCCAAGTACGATGACAAGACGAAGACGATGGCGTTCAAACCGCTGGAATCCGGCAGTTATGTCATTGCAGAAGTTGAAGTGCCATTACATGATCTGCAAAATCACAATTGGGCAATCCAAGAGGTGCAAAACCTCTATGGTAAAGGGATTATTTCGGGGATGAGTGCAACTCGTTTTGCCCCGCAAGGTGAACTGACCAGAGCACAATTTTTGCAAATGATTATTAAAGGTATTGGTGATACACGCCAGCCGGATCCATCTATTTCGGTCCCAACGGATGTGAAGGAAGGACAGTGGTATGCCGATTCAGTACGACTTGGAATTGAAATGAACATTATTCAAGGCCGAGCAGATGGAAGCTTTGGAGCCAATGAACGTATTTCGCGAGAAGATATGGCCGTTATGCTGAACAGAGCACTAAAGGTTGTGCAGCGTGAGGATGCGACCAGTTCTGTACAAGGAAATATGGTGTTTGTAGACAACGCTGAGATCGCTGGTTATGCGAAAGAAGCTGTAGCCTCGATGCAACAACTCGGTCTGCTAAACGGCATGCCTGATGGCACGTTTGCTCCGAAAGAAACGGCGAACCGTGCACAAGGGGCTGTTGCAGTCGCCAGACTGATGGAACAACTCTATTAGAGATAGTTCAAAAAGTCCGCTTTTGATTACGAAAGGTGCCTGGTTGCATCATCAACACGCATGAATAGAAAATAACAAAGCAGGTAAAGAGATCGGATCAAATGATCCGGTCTCTTTATTTTTTGCGAAAGAATTGGGGTTCAGACTTCATCCTTTTCTCTAAATAGGCATATAAACATTTTGTTAATGTCGTATTGACAATATTGATTTCATTTGTTATCATTTCGATAATATCAAAACGACAGTATTAAGAAATGGGGAATGAGCCATGTTTGGATTCCGATTTGTGAAATTTCAACCCAGTGAGTATGTCATGAAGGTGAAAAATGGTGAGGTACAGCGTCAAGGTGTGGGATTGTCCTTCTATTATTATGAGCCGACCACATCGGTAGTGGTTCTACCCGTGTCCTCGGTGGATGTACCATTCATGTTCGAAGAGATTACAGCGGACTATCAGACGGTTACTGTGCAAGGGCAGCTAAGCTATCGCATTGTGGATTACCTGAAAATAACCCAGAGCCTGAATTACACGTACAATCTGCGCAAAAATCGGTATATCTCCGACGACCCCGGCAAGCTGGATCAACGGGTGATCACCACAGCCAAAGTACTGACCAAGAAACATCTGGAGCAAATGCCGCTGAAAGAAGCTATTCAATCCAGTGAACGTCTGGCGAGCAGCATGAAACGCGAGGTTGTGCAAAGTGAAGAGTTGGAGAAAATGGGCGTTGAGTTGATGAGTCTATCGATACTTGCCATTCTGCCTAACAAAGAAACGATGCGTGCATTGGAAGCACAAGCCCGGGAAGAGATTTTACGTCAGGCAGATGAAGCACTCTATGTGCGTCGCAATGCATCCATTGAACAGGAAAGACGAGTGAAAGAGAACGAACTGAACACCGAAATTGCCGTAGAGACAAAGAAACAGCAGATTCGTGAGACCCAATTGCAGGCAGAACGCTCGGTGAAACAGAAACAAAATGAGATGGAGCAGGAGCAGCTTCAGTTCAATACAGCGATGGAGGAACGCAAGCAGCAACTGATTGAGTTAACCATTGCCAATCACAATGCCGAAGCGGATGCCAAAGCCTATGAGATTGCTGCGGTAATGAATTCATTGCAAAATGTACAGCCGAATGTACTGCAAGCAATGGCGAATATGGGCATGAATTCTGATAAGCTGATCGCACTCGCGTTCCAGGAACTGGCTGAAAATGCAGGCAAGATCGGACAGCTTAATATCTCGCCGGATCTGTTGCAGGGATTGATGTCTCCTGCGCAGGGCAGAGATCAGGGAGGTCGAGCGAGATGAGATTAGGAAGAAGAGAACAAGCTGAACAGGCAGAAAAATCAGTACGTCAGCAGGCTGCAGCGGACGATCGAATGACCGAACACAAGCTGATTCTGGTGAAGCGCCGGACCCGACTGGAGGAACTGGTGGTTCGATACAACACGGTGCAGCAAGCTCAGTTCTATATTGAACGTCTGGGCGCAGATTTCAGTGATTATATGGAGGAAGACCGTCGTTATCGGCTATCTGTGCAGCAGGCACAGCAGCAACTGGGTCAATTGGGGCGCGTTCAGACGATTGATCGGGAACATGTGCCCAATTTTATCTTTGGAGAGCAGGATATCGTGGTCGTGGTTGGACAGGATGGGCTTGTAGCCAACACCCTCAAATACGTAACCGAGCAGCCGCTCATCGGTGTGAATCCGGACCCGATGCGGTGGGATGGCGTGTTATTACCTTTTACCGTGGAAGATCTGAGCTTCATTGTTCCTGATGTCATTCGAAAGCAACGAACATTAAAAGAAGTCACTCTCGCCAAAGTGGAACTCAATGATGGACAGTATCTATATGGTGTCAATGATCTGTTCATTGGTCGGAAGACACATGTGTCGGCACGTTATGAAGTGCGTTTGGGTACATCGACAGAACAACAATCCTCCAGTGGCATCATTGTATCCACAGGCATGGGATCGACAGGCTGGTTCAAAAGTGTGCTGGCGGGAGCCACGGGAATTGTTGGATCGGCGGCATGGCAGAACATGAATTCCGAAGCGGAGGTCGCTACAGCATCGGAATCCATTCATGGAAGCAGGCAAGATATGAATCATTTTAACTGGGATGCGCCTTATTTATATTTTTCAGTACGTGAACCGTTCCCGAGCCGGACGACTGCGGCCAATCTGGTGTTTGGACAGATTCATTCGGAGCAACCATTGCACATTGTATCCCAGATGCCGGAGGACGGTGTTATTTTCAGCGATGGGGTCGAGCAGGATTTTCTTGAGTTTAATTCAGGAGTGGAAGCCATCATCGGGTTGGCAGAGAAGAGGGGACGTCTCGTGGTCTGACCCTTTATTTTCAAGCCGTTTCCGACTAGAATGGGTAACTAGATGTGATACACTGACGTCAGGAAACGGAAAGAGGGTTAACGATGCAGTCGATATTGTTGGTTGAAGATGATGCCAAGTTAGCAGGATTGCTGGCGGCTTATCTGACCCGAAATGGATTCCAGGTACAGGTCACAGATGATTTTCGTCATGTACTGGATGAATTCGTGAAGATGGAACCGGATCTAGTGCTGATGGATGTGAACTTGCCTCAATATGATGGATACTACTGGTGCAGGCAGATACGCACACATTCCATATGTCCCATTTTATTCATATCGGCTCGTGATAGCGGTATGGATCAGATTATGGCGTTGGAACATGGAGCGGATGATTATATTACAAAACCTTTTCAATATGAAGTCGTTCTTGCCAAAGTACGAAGTCAGTTGCGCCGAGCCTATGGTTCTTACGCTGCTGTTCAACAGGAAGTGAAGGTGAAGAACGGTCCCATGATCTTTTATCCTGAGCGATTTGTATTGGAATATGATGAGCGTTCTACCGAGCTAACACAGAAGGAAGCGATACTGGTGGAAGCGCTGATGGCGAAGGCAGGGCGAGTTGTCAGCCGAGAAAAATTGTTAGAACAAATGTGGGAAGATCAGCATTTTATTGATGATAATACGTTGAATGTCTATATTACACGTGTTCGCCGGAAGTTGAAGGAGCTGGGTGCAGAAGAGATTTTGGAGACGGTTCGCGGAGCGGGTTATCGTGTGTTGGAACTGGATTCATCCGCACAGGGGAAAGGAAAATGAGACTTTTCCTGAAAGACCACCTGATGTTAGTCGGATTTTATGTGTTACAGATGCTGCTGGTTCCGTGTGTCTACTGGCTCTCTGGTGAGGGCCGTCCGATGAAGATTGTCCTTTATGGCATGCTGATCAGTATCGTGGTATTGATGGTTTATCTGGTCACTCGTTACTTCCAGTTGCGAGCATATTACCGTCTACTTCAACAACCACGCAAACTGGTAAACGAGCCTTTTCAAACGCTTGGAAATTCGGTCGTGGCGGAGGCCATCCAGGAATTGTTACATGAACTGGAGCGTAATCGGCAGAACGAGATGGGTCAGTTACGTACTAGCAAGGAACAGCAGGTGGTATTCATGAATCGCTGGGTTCATCAGATGAAGACCCCGTTGTCCATCATCCAACTGACCTTGGAAGATGTGGACGATGAGACGGCTGGCAGTATTCAGGATGAGCTGGATAAGCTGCGCAAAGGACTTGAAATGGTCTTGCATTCATCAAGGCTTGAACAGTTTGAAGGGGATTTTCGTGTGGAGCTGTTGTCTTTGCAAGAAGTGCTTCGGAGTAGCATTGCTGAGAACCGACGTTTGTTTATTCGCAGAGGCATTACGCCGGATATTCGTATGGAGGACGACCTTCAGATATATAGTGACTCCAAGTGGCTGCGGTTCATGTTCACCCAGATTCTGACCAATGCCGTGAACTATTCCGATAGCAAATCTGGCAAAAAAGTGATCATTACAGGCTATAAGCAGGAAGAACGTACAATCCTGGACATTCAGGATGAGGGAATTGGCATCTCGTCCGAAGATATTCATCGCGTGTTCAATCCCTATTTTACAGGCGAACGGGGCAGACAATACCATGAATCTACGGGAATGGGATTATATCTGGTTCGTGAGATCAGTGCCCGCCTGGATAACCGTGTCGAGTTGTTTTCGGAGCCAAATGAGGGAACGTTGGTTAGATTCAGCTGGATTCATTCGAAATATCCGAAGTGAAAAGTGCTTTGCCCATGGGCGAGGTGCTTTTTTTAATGCACAGAATTGTGATAGAGGAGGTAGGGGAACAAAACCTTAAACGGGCTGTAAGATAAGTTTAAGGTAATTCGATAGCACCGTTAGGGGAGGTCGGTTAGGATAAGAATAGAATTAACGTATAAAGAATGATGGATCAGGAGGGAATTACGAATGGAAATGTTACAGGTATCGGGACTGAACAAAGTATATCAGGGCAAAGTGCAGACTCGGGCCCTTAGTGATATTCATCTGACAATCAAGCAAGGTGAGTTTGTGGGTATTATGGGCCCGTCGGGTAGTGGCAAAACCACATTGTTAAACATGGTCTCCACCATTGATGAACCCAGCTCAGGCAAGGTGCTGATTAATGGCATGAACCCGTTTGATATGAAAAAGAAAGAACTTGCCATGTTCCGACGTCGGGAACTCGGATTTGTCTTTCAGGATTTCAATCTGCTGGACACGCTGACTGTTGCTGAGAATATTGTGCTTCCATTGACACTGGACAAGGTCAAACTGAAGGAGATGGAGAGCAGACTTCATCGCATTACAGCGAAGCTCGGGATTGATCATATTCTGGATAAACGAGTCTACGAAATTTCGGGCGGACAGCGACAACGGACAGCCATTGCGAGATCCATGATCAATATGCCTTCGATTGTTTTGGCGGATGAACCCACCGGTGCCCTGGATTCTACGTCATCCCAAGCGGTCATGGAGTCACTTGAACAGATTAACCAGCAGGAGAAAACAACCATTATGTTGGTTACACATGACCCGCTTGCTGCAAGTTATTGCAACCGCATCGTGTTTATCAAGGATGGAAAACTGGCAGCCGAGGTACACCGCGGAGATAATCGACAGACGTTCTTCCAGCGGATCATTGATACTTTATCCTTCTGGGGAGGGAATTCACATGAGCTTTCCTCAGTTCGCGTTTAATAACATTCGCCGGAATGGGCGAGCGTATATTGCTTTTTTTCTTAGTAGTGTGTTTATGGTCATGATTTTCTTCGCGTATGCGGTATTTATCTATCATCCATATGTGGCAGAGTTGCCAATGGGTGACACAACCGCTACGGGGATGCAGATCGCTTCGGTTATTGTGTATGTGTTTGCATTTTTCTTTGTTATGTATTCCATCAGTGCTTTTCTCAAATCACGGAACAAAGAGTTTGGCATTCTGACCATACTTGGTGCGGAGCCTAGGCAGATTCGGAGATTGGTCATTCTGGAGAACATGTTGATCGGCTGCCTGTCCATTATTGCCGGGATCGGCGGAGGTATGTTGTTGTCCAAGCTGTTCCTGATGTTAACTACTCGTTTTATCGGGATGGATGATCTGCCCTTTTATTTTCCGGTGAAAGCGATTCTGATTACGATCGGGGCCTTTCTGTTATTATTTTTCTGCATATCACTCTTCACATTGGTTTTTATCGGGAACAAACGAACGTTAGAACTTTTGACGGGAACCAGCAAGCCTAAAAAAGAGCCCAAAGCTTCATGGTTCTTCTCACTTCTGGGTTTTGCATTACTAACAGTAGGTTTTGTGGTACTCCGCAGCGAGTTAAATGGCGGAACAATCATGATTGCAGCTGTAACAGGGATAGCGGGAACGTATTTTTTCTACTCTCAACTGTCTGTCATGATCATTCGCTTATTGAAACGTAATCGTAAAACCGTATGGCAGGGTACACGTCTGTTATGGATCTCAGAGATGAGTTATAAAATGAAGGATAATGCACGCATGCTCTTTATGGTGACCGTGGTGATTGCGATTGCTTCAATGAGTGCAGTTGTAATTTTGTCACTGGATCAGGAGAACCGGGAACAGTTTACGAACAACGATTTTCCAATTCAATACAACGTCTTCAGACCAGCGGAGCAATTGGATATGAGCGCTATTGATTCGAAACTTGAAGCCGCAGGCTTGGATTATCAACAGATATATCTGGAATATCTGTGGTCCTCTGCAGATCAGAGTGCTGTCTCGGTTATGCCGCTTAGTCACTACAACCAATACAATCGGACACAAGGGAGAAAGATGTTCCAATTGGATACCGGATCCGTTTTATTTGTGGATACCCGCAATGAGAAGGATCAGGGTCAGATCGAGCGCAACAGATTTCGTAATTATGCGAAGGGAGACAAGTTGACGTTGAATCTGAACGATAGCCCTCTGGAAGCCCGGGTTACGGATACAGATATCGATCCACGGTTTGGAACCCTACTCTATGCTACAGGTGTAGTTGTTCTCCCGGATGAGAAGTATGAAGAGATTGCCCAACAGATCAAAGAGAATATGATATCAGGAAAATATCTGTATCAGATCCCTGCATGGGGCCATGCTGTACCTGACCGCCACTCCTCGGAAGCCATGGTTAGCGATCAGCTTCTATTCTCCGTAAATTCCATTGGAAGCAGCAACGCTTCAACGGATAACAACTCTGGATATCTGACTACACGATATGGAGATTTTGAGAGATACAGACAGGGTACAGCACTCTTTACCTTTCTGGGTATATTTATCGGATTAATCTTCTCGATATCTTCCGCAAGCTTTCTGTATTTCAGACTGCATACCGATCTTGAAGCAGATGGAAGGATGGTGCATTCTCTTTCGAAAATGGGCCTCAGTTTCCAGGAGATGAAACGATCATCCACCGTTCAGATTGCCATTCTGTTCTTTTTACCGATTGGGGTAGCTATCATTGAAACGTTGGTAGTGGTTAAACCATTCCTGACTGAGTTTGGTATTACCAATTATACGATGCCGGTGTTGACTGTTTTTGGTGCCTTTGTACTTGCACAGACGTTTTATTTCATCGTCATACGTTCCAGATATATCGCTTCTCTGCGCAAAATGATGGTGTAACTATCTTAAAAACAAACGATCATAAGGGACCGACTATGATTTGTTCATTTGCCCGTATTTCTTGATTCAGATCAAGGAAATGCGGGCTTTCTTGCGATAAGATGAATGTATTCACAGATTACATTATCGAGGAGGACGATTAGGATGAGTATCACGTCATTGCAAGAAGTCAAAGCATTCAGTGAGGAGCGTTTTACTAAACGAGTTTTATTCCAACAGGGTGGTGGAGTGACCTTTGTACTTCATTTTCTGCCAGGTCAGCAGCTTCCCGTTCATAAACATCCAGGCACAGACGTTATTTTGCTGGTGGTCGAAGGCACAGGCACACTTATGCTGGATGGAAAAGAACAAGAAGTGAAACAAGAGGATGTAATTCATTGCGGCGGTGAAGTGGAGTTTGCATTCCATAATACAGGAGCTCAGGAGGTTCGTTTGTTCGTGGTGTTAAACAAAGTGCCAGCAGCATCCTATGCAAAGGACATCTAACATCGAATATCAAGGAAGCGATACAACGATTCACTGATCGGAACTAATATAAGGGGAACTCTATTCTGGAGTTTCCTTATTTATTTTTATTCAAGAATATCTTAATCAAGTGTTTCCCATCGCAAAACAAAAAGCATACTTGAGTCTGAGAACATCAGATTTAAGTACGCTTCTTCGTATTCCGCCAGCAACTTGTTCATTATCCGGTCTATAGTCATTCTGCCTAGAAGTATCCCAGCAATTCCTTGGCTTCATTCGACATCATCTGTGGAGACCATTGTGGCTCCCACACCACTTGAACGTCAATATCAGTCTTATTCGTATTTTCCTGTAAAACCCATTTCACCGCACCAACGATGGTATCGTGCAGCGGACAACCTGGTGTAGTTAGCGTCATCCGTACATGTACTCGTTCAGCTTCTTCCTTTACTTCATACACCAGACCAAGGTCAACGATATTGACACCTAATTCAGGGTCATATACTTCCTTGAGACATTCCAGTAAATGCGTTGTTTGTTCCATCATGTTCACCCTCCAATCTACCTTTTTAACATTAACGTCTGAATACCAAAGCAATATTCGCTATATAAACGATGGAAACCAGAGATAAGGCTGTTCCTCCAACCATCATAACCTCTGCCAGATTAATCAGAATTCCACTGACTAGCAGAAGGCTTCCAGCCACCATGGCGATCATCCCCCAATTGACGTTCCGTTCACTCAGCATACCAGCCATTAGCGGTGTTCCGGGTCTGCCTGCCTGCTTGCCGTATTTGTGGGTCCACCAGAGAAAAGGCACGATTTTGGAGGCATATCCGAGTATGGTGAGGGACACCCAGCCCCCGAGATATACCCATCCAGACAGAAGAACAACCCTTGGATGGAGCAGCAGTTCGGTTCCTTGCGCCGAATAGATCAGTAGGGCGACAGCATATGCGGCAAAGGCACGGCTTACATACACAGACCAGCGAATACCCGGCCCGGGGTTGCTTTTGTGACGTTTCTCCTGAATTTGCTCCAAGTGATACACATAGAAGAGTAGGGCTGCGGTTAGGAGCAAGAGCGCGAACCAGAGCAAACCTCCCTTAAGCCCAGTCAGAAATGCGACAACGCCTGTAATTACAGCTGCATTCCACAGAACCAGGACCACTTTCTGTAATCGAAGGGAGTAATCGTGGGACAGGTAGAACATGGGCAGCATTTTGTAACTGAATCCGGTAATTAACATGCCAAACCAGCCGAGTGTTCCCATCCAGATATGTGCGCCGAACAAGCGTTCATGCATACCATTCCAATCACCAAAGGCAAAATTCAGACCCATCAGCATACCGGATAGCCCGGTAAGAACCAGATAAAGACACGAACATGCTGCACTAATCGTTACCGGATTCCATTGTGAGGCACGTAAGAGGGTAACAGCCATATTCCATCCGAACAACAGGATGCCAGAGAGCGCGAGTGTCGCAGAACCGGAAATCCAGATGACATCTGCACAAATGAAGCCGTATAACATGCCTACGATTCCGATACTGAACAAGACATAATGACAATAACCGAGAACCAGACTGTAGATATTGGATTGCAAAATAACATGTATCAACTGATAAACGGCACCCATTGCGAGCATGGTTGCCCACCCGAGCACAAACAGATGAGCATGAAACCAGCCTTCGGGTCCTCTGAGTTCATCACCAAGCCAGCCTGTCAGCGAGAGCAGGGAGAAGGCGTGATACATTACAAATCCAAAGATGCCCGTGATGATGAAAAGAAACGGCAACCTGGACATGGCTTTCTCCTCCTTACCCTTTTTCAATTCTCACTTTGGCTGTGCCATCGGCTTGATCTTCAACCGTGTAGGTGCAACCTAGATTGTTTAACTCTTCAATCAGGAATACAGGTACACGGTCATTGTGAATCAGTACGATTTCCCCAGGTTTGCAACGCTCCAGAGCGGCAAGTGTTCGCATCATGGGCTGTGGCGGTTCCAATCCGCGATTGTCCAGTATAACTTTGGGTGCCTGTGGAGTTTCAATGTTTGCAATCGCAACAGCTTGCTCCTCCGGATGTCCTTTGCATGAAGCTGATTCTTCGTCTGAACCGGGCTCCGAATTAACTTCTGATCCAGGTAAAACCATTGCAGATAATGCTTTTGCACCGGTTTTATTTTTTTTGTGCACAAATGTGGTAACCCAGTGATCTGAACCTTTTCGTTCCGATGTGCTGGAATATCCTTTCAGCTTGAGAATACCGAGCAGAGGCGTTGGTTTGAATGGAGCATGTAGGACAAACACATCGTCATGCTGAAGGCCCTTGACCGTGTCCATAATCAGCTGAAACGGCTCCAGCTTTTTACTCAGATGAGGGCGCACATCCAATTCAACCATACGGATATCAGATGGAGACATGTGCGTTCACATCCAATCCTGCACTAGCTACATCCGCCTGTTGTACCAACTGCAGAGATGATTCATACAGGGCGGCCATTCCACCGTACAGCGCGTAGAAGAATGACTCCGGCGCATCGAGGGAGAAGGACAGATAGGCTTTGGGGTCCATGCCGAGCACACGCTCAAAAAGTCTTGCACTGTCATAGGCGTAAAAACAGAAGTGAGTATATTCGAACACAGGCATTTTTTCGTAAATGGTAACAATCTCTTGCGCATATTCGGCCTGTTCACGCTGTGCTATCTGCACCATGGTTGTGGCATCTTCCAACCTCAGCGTGATGCGAAGTGTAGTATTGTCAATGATTTCAACGTGGGCCATAGCGGTTCAGCTCCAATTCTATAGTTTGCTGATCTTGACCTGGAAGGTTGTAGGGCCCTGCTCAATATACTCCCAGTTGAAGCCATCAGGATGTGTGGACTGGAACTGGAATCGAAGTGGCTTTGGATCGTGATCATTGATGAGCAGCATGGATTCCTGTGGTTGCAACTGATCAAACGTTTCGAAAATAACTTTATGTTTCAAATGCGGTGGATACTCCGTGGCATTAATGGTTGCTGCGTATGTGTTCATGTGTCATTCCTCCAAATAGGGATAGTGTGGTGCTGCAATTTGATTATAGAAAACGTGAAGAGGGGTCTGTGTGAGCAGGCTCACACATTTCTTTTTGCCATAATTTAGACTTATTTAGACCAGAATCCTGTTTGGAAAAGGGCTGGTGAGCATATATAGATGTGCAACTGTGCGCTATGTTTCACTTCTTGTGATATTTTGCACAGTTCAGCGAGTGAGACATCCTTATATTTAGCGTCAAGATGACACTGGATGAGAGAAAACAGGTTTCTCCTTCGGCTGATGTGAATACAGCACCCTAGAGAAGGGAGGTATGTGTATGGAATCAAAATTAATGGACCCGTTTGGAAGAAAACATGATTACTTAAGAATTTCGGTTACGGATCGTTGTAATCTCCGCTGTGTGTATTGCATGCCAGAGGAAGGAATGCAGTTTGAACCGACAGAACGAATCCTGTCCTATGAAGAAATCACGTCCATCGTTAAGGCGCTTGCTCCATTGGGCATTCGGAAATTGCGTTTAACTGGAGGGGAGCCTCTTGTTCGTAAGGGGCTGGATCAACTGATTGCGATGTTGTCCGCTATTCCAGGAATTGAAGATATCGCATTGACCACCAATGGCATCTATTTGGCAGCTTATGCGGATCTGCTGAAGGCTGCGGGGCTAACACGGGTGAACATAAGCCTGGATTCTTTGAAGCCAGAACGATTCGCAAGCATTACCCGAGGCGGCAAGGTGCAGCGTGTGCTGGACGGCATTAAGGCCAGCCAAAAAGCCGGATTTCATCCGATCAAGCTGAATGTGGTGCTGATGAAAGGCGTGAACGACGATGAAGTGGAAGACTTTCTGAGGATGACCCGGGATGAACCCATTCATATTCGTTTTATCGAGTACATGCCTATTGGTGAAAGTGGAGAAGGTTGGAGATCTGGGTATATGCCCCTCGAACATGTGCTGGAAACATGCGGAGCACAATGGGAGTACGAAAGCTGTGGAGAGATTTATGGGAATGGACCTGCAGATAGTTATCGCATTGTGGGAGCTGCCGGAACCTTTGGTCTGATTCATCCGGTGAGCAGCCATTTCTGCGGAAATTGCAATCGGCTCAGGCTGACAGCAGACGGAAATATCAAACCTTGTCTCTACTGGTCAGATGAGTTCAATGTTCGTCCACTCGTAGGTGATGACAAGGCGGTGCAGGATTTATTTTACAAGGCACTCGGAGCCAAACCCGAAACACATGACATGTTAAAAGCCTTAAACGGGCAACAGATTGACGGCACGCCAACGCTGCGACATATGTCGCAAATCGGAGGTTAGCAACAGCAGTTCAGGATTCAACTTGCATCAACAGGTCATATATGTGGGAGGACAACAATGAGTAACAAAAGCATGCCCTGGATGGGCAAACTCAAATATTTTGCCAAACGTGAAAAAAGTGCGGAGGGCTGGAGTGAGATGTCCCCAGTTAACCGGGATTGGGAAGATGTCTACCGCCGCCGCTGGCAGCATGACAAAGTGGTGCGTTCCACACACGGCGTCAATTGTACCGGATCATGCAGCTGGCAGATCTATGTGAAAGACGGCATTGTCACTTGGGAAACGCAGGCTACCGACTATCCTTCAACCGGACCGGATATGCCGGAATTTGAACCACGAGGTTGTCCGCGTGGAGCGAGCTTCTCCTGGTATCTGTACAGCCCGCTGCGTGTCAAACATCCTTATGTACGTGGTGCGCTGCTGGACATGTGGCGTGATGCGCTTCAGACACATGGTGACCCGGTTCAAGCGTGGTCCAGCATTGCGGATGATCCGGCCCAAGTGAAAAGATACAAATCGGTACGTGGTAAAGGTGGATTAATTCGCGCTTCATGGGGTGAAGTGACACAGATTATTGCCGCTTCGCTGATTCATACGATCAAAGAATACGGACCGGATCGGATTATTGGTTTCTCTCCAATTCCTGCTATGTCGATGGTCAGTTATGCAGCAGGGTCGCGCTTCTTGTCCCTGATGGGATCACCATTGCTCAGCTTCTATGACTGGTATGCGGATCTGCCGCCGGCTTCACCTCAGATCTGGGGCGATCAAACGGATGTGCCGGAGAGCAGTGACTGGTACAACTCGGGATACATTCTGGTATGGGGCTCGAATCTGCCAATGACGCGGACACCGGATGCCCACTTCCTGGCTGAAGCACGTTATCGGGGAACGAAAGTGGTGTCGATCAGCCCGGACTATGCGGAATATGTGAAATTTGCAGATACATGGATGTCGGTAAAACAAGGAACGGACGGCGCTCTGGCGATGGCAATGGGCCATGTCATCCTGAAAGAGTTTTATATTGAAAAGCCCACGGACTATTTCATGCAATATGCCAAACAGTATACGGACTTTCCAAATCTGCTGATTGTGGAAGAAAAGGACGGGATACACACAGCAGGCAGATTTCTCGTTGGGGAAGACCTGGGTATTACGGGCAACAATATGGCATGGAAAACGCTTGTATACGATGAGAACAGTGGAACCTATGCGATGCCAAAAGGAAGTTTGGGCTTCCGTTGGGGTGAAGAAGGCACATGGAATCTCAAAATGGAACAGGTGGAGAACGGTGAGCCGATTGATCCTAGACTATCCATGCTCGGAGTCCATCATGATCTCGTAACCATTCATCTGCCGTACTTTGATGATGAGGGAAAACATGTCATGAAGCGGCAGATTCCTGTACGCCAGATCTGGCTGGGGGACAGATGGATTACGGTAACAGCCGTATACGATCTGGTACTTGCCAAATACGGAATTGAACGTGAAATGACACGTTCTTCGGATTCAGCAGAAGTAGTCACTGGTGCGGAGCAGTTGAGTGTACGTGTTCACCGTGGAGACGACATCTTGAATGCACCACAGGTAAAACCATTCACCCCAGCGTGGCAAGAGAAAATCACTGGTGTGGACGAAGAGACTGTCGTACAGATTGCACGTGAGTTTGCACAAAATGCGATCGATACCAAAGGGCGTTCCATGATCATCATGGGAGCCGGTATTAATCACTGGTACAACTCCGACGTCATCTATCGCGCCATCATTAACTTAATACTGATGACAGGCTGTCAGGGTGTGAACGGTGGAGGTTGGGCGCACTATGTTGGTCAAGAAAAACTGCGTCCGGCTGAAGGCTGGCAGACGATTGCCTTTGCTCGTGACTGGACCGGACCTGCACGTCTGCAGAACGGAACATCCTTCTTTTACTTTGCAACAGATCAATGGAGATACGAGGAGACCCAAGTAGGAGAGTTGACTTCGGCGCTTGAGGGTGAACCGCGGTTCCAGCATGTGGCTGATTATAATGTGATGGCTGCGCGTATGGGCTGGCTTCCATCTTATCCACAATTCAATCGTAACTCGATTGATCTGCATCAGGATGCGCTGCAGGCTGGAGCAACGACGAAGGAAGAGATCGGTGCTTATGTAGCCTCAGAATTGCAGAACAAAAATCTGAAGTTCTCAATCGAGCAACCGGATGATCCAGCGAACTTTCCGCGTGTACTATTTGTCTGGAGAGCGAATCTGATCTCAAGTTCCGGCAAAGGACATGAGTATTTCCTCAAGCATCTGCTCGGTGCAACGAACGGATTGCTGAATGATGACGATCATGGACTGCGCCCAGAGCATGTGGAATGGGTGGATGAAGCACCGGAAGGCAAACTCGACCTGATGATCAATATGGATTTCCGGATGGCAGGTACGGCGATGTATTCCGATATTGTTCTGCCAGCAGCGACCTGGTATGAAAAAAGCGATCTGAGCAGTACGGATATGCATCCGTTCGTTCATCCATTTAATCCGGCTGTAGCCACGCAGTGGGAATCCCGTTCGGACTGGGATACCTTCAAGGAAATTGCACGTGTATTCTCCGAGATGGCTGCGCAGCAATTTGATGGTCCACAGAAAGAGATCATAGCTACACCGCTGTTGCATGATTCACCAGATGAGCTTGCTCAACCGTACGGAGAGATCAAAGACTGGAGTGCGGGAGAATGTGAAGCAATCCCGGGTAAAACGATGCCGCATATTCAGGTCGTGGAACGTGACTATGCTGCCGTATATAACAAAATGATCAGCCTTGGACCTGTGGTGAAGGATAAACCAATCGGTACCAAAGGCATATCCTGGTCTGCCAGTGAAGAGTATGAAAAACTCAAGGGCATCCTGGGCGTGCATCGTAAAGATGGCGTTGGACAAGGATGTCCGGATCTGAGCACAGACCGTAATGTTGCTGAGGCCATTCTGACCTTGTCCAGTACAACGAACGGCAAAATGGCTGTGCGTGCGTGGGAAGCGCTTGAACAGAAAACAGCATTGCATCTGAAAGATTTGGCTGAGGAACGGTCTGAGGAATGTTTTACGTTTGACGAGATCACTTCCAAACCGAAAACGGTCATTACCTCGCCTGCATTCAGCGGATCGGAAAAAGGCGGACGAAGATATTCGCCATTCACCACCAATGTGGAGCGCCTGATTCCATGGCGTACATTGACGGGCAGACAGCAGTTCTATATTGATCATGCGATGCTCCGCGAGTTCGGAGAGACATTAGCGACATTTAAACCTGTGCTGAAGCATACGCCGTTCCATCCAAACAGCAAACGTCCGATCGAAGGGGGAAAGGAGATTGTCCTGAACTACCTGACACCGCATAATAAGTGGTCGATCCACAGTATGTACTATGATGCGCTGCCGATGCTGACGTTGTTCCGAGGTGGCCCGACAATCTGGATGAACTACGAAGATGCAGAAGAAGCCGGACTGGTTGACAACGACTGGATCGAATGTTTCAACCGTAACGGAGTAGTCGTTGCCCGAGCCGTAGTGACCCACCGTATTCCTCGCGGCATGGCATTCATGTATCACGCTCAGGACCGTCATATTAACGTTCCGGGCACCAAAATATCACAGACACGTGGGGGGACGCATAACAGTCCGACACGTATTCATGTGAAGCCCACCCATATGATCGGTGGTTATGCCCAGTTAAGTTATGGCTTCAACTACTATGGCCCGACAGGCAATCAGCGTGACCTCAATGTCATCATAAGAAAACTGCAGGAGGTGGATTGGCTTGAAGATTAAAGCACAAGTCAGTATGGTCATGAATCTGGACAAATGCATAGGGTGCCATACATGTAGTGTTACGTGCAAAAACACCTGGACCAATCGTCCAGGTGCAGAATATATGTACTGGAACAATGTAGAGACCAAGCCAGGGGTGGGTTATCCGAAACAATGGGAGGACCAGAAGCGTTATCGCGGTGGCTGGGAGATGAAGAATGGCAAACTGGAATTGAAGTCCGGCACACGGGCAAGACGCTTGCTTAACATTTTCCATAACCCGGATCAGCCTACCATTGATGATTATTACGAGCCATGGACCTACGAGTATGAGAAACTGACGAACAGCCCGGAGAAAAAACATCAGCCTGTAGCAAGACCGAAATCCCAGATTACCGGTGAATATATGAATCTGGAGTGGGGACCTAACTGGGAGGATGATCTGGCAGGTGCCCATGTAACCGGGATGGAAGACCCCAACATGAAGGGTGTCGAGGATTCGATCAAGATGGATTTTGAACAGGTATTTATGATGTATCTGCCACGGATCTGTGAACATTGCCTTAACCCAGCCTGTGTGTCCTCCTGTCCTTCCGGAGCGATGTACAAACGGGAAGAAGACGGGATTGTACTGGTTGACCAAAATGCATGCCGCGCATGGAGATTCTGTGTATCGAGCTGTCCGTACAAAAAGGTCTATTTCAATTGGCAGACAAACAAAGCCGAGAAATGTACGCTATGTTTCCCGCGGATTGAAGCAGGTCTGCCAACGATCTGTTCCGAAACCTGTGTGGGACGTATCCGCTATATCGGCCTGATGCTGTATGATGCAGACCGTGTTGAAGCTGCTGCTTCCGTTGAAAATGACCAGGATCTCTATGAATCCCAGATGGATATTTTCCTTGATCCGAATGACCCTGAGGTGATTCGCGAAGCGCGTGAGGCAGGAATTCCCGAGGATTGGATTATTGCAGCGCAGCAGTCCCCTATTTATAAAATGGTTATCGACTGGAAAATTGCGCTCCCGCTTCACCCTGAATACCGTACCATGCCAATGGTATGGTACATTCCACCGCTTAGCCCGATTACCAATCGGGTAGAGGGACAGGGAAGTTCACTGGAGGCTAATGATATTTTCCCTGCGATTGATAACATGCGTATTCCGGTGGAGTATCTTGCCAATCTGCTTACAGCAGGAGATACGGATCGAATTCGTGAGGTCCTGCGGAAGATGGCCGTTATGCGCATTCACATGCGTAATCAGCAGACGGGTAAGACCAGTGAATCGGCATTGTTGGAAAGAGTAGGCATGGATGCGCAGGAAGTGGAGGACATGTACCGACTGCTCGCGATTGCGAAGTATAATGATCGTTTTGTCATCCCGCCAGCCCACCGTGAGGAAGTGGAAGATCTCTTCAGCGAACAGGGCAGCTGCGGACTTGATTTTGCAGGTGGTCCTGGTTCTTGTGGGGTATTTTGATGGGAAAGGAGACAATGACAACGATGACGATCGAACCCAATGAGGGAACAGGTCAGGCTCTGGTTTACGATACGAATACGAGAAGAATGGTCTGTAAACTGATCTCCTACCTGTTGCAATATCCGGATACAGCGTGGAGAGAAGGACTGCAAGGAGTGAAGGAAGCTATACAGTCCATTTCCGATGAGATGGTGAACCAGATCTTGCTGACATTTGTAGATGAAGCACAGTCGGTAAGCTCGATTGAGTGGCAGGATGCCTATGTTCGTACATTCGATTTTGATAAAAAGTGTAACCTCTATCTCACGTATGCTCTTCATGGAGATGAACGGGATCGGGGCCCGGCTCTGATTGAATTGAAACGCAGATATGAAGCTGCGGGATTTTATATGGAAGTGAGTGAGTTGCCGGACTATTTGCCTATGGTGCTTGAATTTGTAGCTGAGGCTCCCGAGGAAGATGCCTTAGGGGTGCTCTCCAGTTGCCATAAGGCGTTGGTCACAATGAGCGAAAGCATTACGGGACAGAACAGCCCATATGGACCATTGCTCAGTCTGATGTTACAGGTCATTCCTGAGCCTCCTGCCCCTGATGTGCCAGAACAAGAAAAAACAGTTAACCAACAACCAGCAGATCTTATGCAGATCGCTGCCCAGATGAGGAGGGGGAATCGTTGAGTACACTGGAACTGTTGTTATGGGGCGCTCTTCCCTATATGGTCATTGTTTTCTGCATTACGGCGACGATCTGGCGTTATGTGACGAATCCTTTCAGTTGGACGTCCAAGTCCAGTGAGATGCTGGAGAAACGCATGCTAAAATGGGGCAGTTTACTCTTTCATATCGGGATATTCGCTGTAATCTGTGGACATATTGCCGGTTTGCTTGTTCCAGTGGAGTTCTATCGCTGGATTGGCCTGAGTGATGAAGGATATCACTTGATGGCTATTGCAGGAGGACTTCCTGCGGGGATCATTGCATTTGCAGGTGCTGTCATTTTGCTGGTTCGCCGTTATGTTGCTCGCAGAGTGCGGGCGACAAGCAGCATCGGGGATTGGATGGCACTTGCCATGTTGATCATTGTCATTGTCACCGGAATACTGGCGACCTCGGCTAATGCGGTGAATCACACAGGTTTTGACTATCGAACAACGATTAATCCGTGGTTGCGCGGTCTGATCGTATTCCAGCCTGATCCCGTTCTGATGCAGACAGTACCGATGAACTTCAAAGTACACATTCTGCTTACCTTTGTACTGTACTGCGTGTTTCCATTTACACGTCTGGTTCACATGCTGAGTATGCCACTGGGGTATTTGAAACGCAGTTATGTGCTGTATCGCAGAAGAGATGGAGCAGTGTATCCGAATCAGGAACAAAAAAAGGAAAGGGCGATGTAAATGCAACATAAAGGAAAGGTTCAACTGCCCTTGCAAACCGCAAGTCTGGTTCTGGGTTTCATGGTATGGGTTATCCTGTCATCTCTGATGCCATTTATTAAAGAGGATATTACGCTTACGTCTTCCCAGCTTGCGTGGGCGACAGCGATTCCCGTATTGATCGGATCCATCGCCCGTATTCCGATTGGTTATTGGACGAATCGATATGGAGCACGCAATATTTTCATGATCAGCTTTGTCCTGCTGCTGGCCCCGGTATGGTGGATTAGCCGTGCGACGTCGTTCAGTGATCTGGTGATTGGTGGATTGTTCCTCGGTATTGGGGGAGCTGTCTTCTCCGTCGGTGTAACTTCACTGCCCAAATATTATCCGAAAGAGCGACATGGATTTGTTAACGGGATCTACGGAATTGGTAACCTGGGTACAGCACTGTCTGCATTCGGAGCCCCGCTGATCGCTGATCGTATGGGATGGTCTACGACGGTTCTGCTCTACAGTATTTTGCTATTAGGGATGGCGGCGCTGAATTTCGTTCTGGGTGACAAACAGGAAGTACGAGTTAACGCTCCTTTAATGCAGCAACTGAAGGCCATATCACGCAACAATAAACTATGGTTGCTCTGCTTGTTTTATTTTCTGACATTTGGCTCGTTCGTGGCATTTACGGTGTACTTGCCGAATTTCCTAGTTAGTCACTTTCAGATGGATAAAGTCGATGCAGGTATTCGTACAGCGGGATTCATTCTCGTTGCAACCATTATGAGGCCCGTGGGAGGTTGGCTTGGAGATCGATTTAATCCATTCAAAATATTAATGTTTGTGTTCGGCGGATTAACAATCGCAGCGATTGTATTATCCTTCGCGCCATCATTCTATATCTACACGATTGGATGTCTGACTGTGGCATTATGCGCAGGGACAGGTAACGGAACCATTTTCAAATTAGTGCCAATGTATTTCGTCAAACAACCAGGTGTAGCGAATGGAATGATCTCCGCTATGGGGGGACTGGGTGGATTCTTCCCTCCGTTGATGTTGACTTTGTTGTACAGCATGACCGGTCATTATGCCATTGGTTTCATGGCTTTGTCTCAGATCGCGTTGGTCAGTCTTGTACTTGTGATCTGGATGTTCTACCAGGAGAAGCTTCAGTTATCTGCGAGCATTCTGGAGAGTACCATTGAAGCCATTCTGATCACAGATACGAACAGTGTTATTACATCCGTGAACCCGGCCTTTACTGCGGTCACTGGTTACAGTGCTGAAGAGGCGGTTGGACAGAAGCCAAGTCTGCTGAAATCCGGTAAACAGGACAAACGTTTCTATGACCAATTATGGATGGAATTACGTGAAAAAGGATATTGGCAAGGCGAGATCTGGAATCGGAAGAAAAACGGAGAGATCTATCAGGAATGGCTAAGTATTACGGCAATCCGTAATGAGGCAGGCGATGTCAAATATTATGCGGGCATGTTCAGTGACATGGGCAGGCCAGAGCTCACAATCGCCTGATACATGTATCGGTAATTGTGCATACAGCAAGAGACCTTAACATCGATTGCAGGCGTTAAGGTCTCTTTTTGCACACAGAGATTGGTGTAAGAACTTGGAATAACCCCAGTAGAGCTGGGCGGTCAGGCATCCCTTTGTTGCTTCAATGCTTGTAAATCAAGAATGATAATTCGGCTGCGATCCACTTCGATCAAATGCTCTTTTGTAAGCTGATTCAGAAGCCGATTCGCTGTTTCCCTTGTTGTACCAATGGAATTGGCAAACTCCTGGTGTGTCATGGGCAGATTGATGATAATTTGGTCTCCATGCGTCTGTCCGTGTTGTTCTGCGAGCATGAGAAGGAAGGAAAGCACGCGGTTGCGCACGTCCTGACCAGAGAGTACCTGCAATTTATCCTGTAATTCTCGTATTTTGTCTCCGAGTACACGCATGATTTTGATCGCAATCGATGGAGTGCTCAGCATTAAACGTTCGAACAGTCTGACGGGTATGGCCAGTAATTCGGTAGGTGTAATCGCTTCAGCGGTAGCCGGATAGGGGTGTGCGTTAAAAAAGCCGGTGTGCGGGAACATATCTCCTGTTTTGAGAAAAGAGACAATCTGTTCATGTCCGTTCTCATCCGTTTTATATGCTTTTACGATGCCGGTACGAATGAAAAAAACAGCTTCTTTTTCGCTACCTTCGCTAAAAATGACCGTTTTCTTATGAATGCTTCTGGAAATGGCGATATCTTCGACCTGCATTAATTCTTCTGGACTAAGGTCCTGAAAGATGGGGAACTGTTGTAGAAACTCCGCTGCTGAATCTTTGTTTACCCTGCTCATGAGAATCTTTCCTCTCTGTGTTCATATTTCTAACTTCGATATCATTCAATCCTAGGAGGTTAACTGTGAAGTGAAAACCAATACGCATTCAATCGTTATCCCTCATGAACATGGCGGCTGGGCCATGGTTAGTGTGCCTTTTCTGGTAGGTGTGATTGCAAGTGGTCCGCACTGGCTGCATGCGCCCTTATTTGTAGCTTGGCTTGGATTATATCTAACCGCGTATCCCTTACTACAGTCTTTGAAAAAGAATGCCAATCGACATCGTCTCTACAAGTGGGCGGTAATCTACGGTACAGTGGCTCTAATCTGTCTGATCCCACCCGTTCTGGGTCAGATCTCACTATTATTCTTTGGCCCGGTACTGGCTGGCTTGTTGCTGGTGAACATCTGGCATGTGAGACACAAAGTAGAACGCTCGCTTACCAATGACCTGTGTGCCATGCTCGTATTCTCTCTGGGGGGAGCAGCTGCTTATCTCATAGGAGGCGGGCACTGGGACTATGGAATGGCAATCGTCGTTTTGTTCTCTTTCTTACATTTTACAGGAAGTACGTTCTTTGTGAAATCAGTCTTTCGAGAGCGAACGAATAAGCGATGGCTGATGCTAACTCGCATGGTACATATCCTTCTAATTATCATACCGATGGTGATCGGATATCCATGGATGTCTTTGGCGTATATCTATTCCGCTGTACGCACCTTCATATATGCAGGCAGAACACTGCGTCCTATGAAGGTCGGTATCATTGAAATTATTGGAGCCGTACAGTTCCTGATCTGGTCTGTTCTGTTGTAAACCGTATCATTTCATCATAGCGTGATTTTTGAACACAGCAGGTGATATAGGTCACAACGTCACAGGATTGTTTTTGATTCGTCGGCAAGGGTTAATGGAATGATAGAAGATTATTGAACAAGAGAGGGGGCGACCCGGATGTGGACTGCATTCATGTGGGGCGGCATCTCTGCCTCAGCGGTTGTCATTGGTGCACTCGCAGCCCTGTTTCTAAAGATTCCTAAACGAGTCATTGGATGGATCATGGCTTTTGGGACAGGTACATTAATCGGGGCAGCTACCTTTGAACTACTCGGAGATGCGCTGAATGATGGGGGGATTATCCCTACAGCCATTGGTTTTACGGCAGGTGCCGTCGTGTATACCTTGTTTGACCTGCTCATCTCGGCAAAGGGTGGGGCAGGGCGTAAACGCTCGGGAAGGTCAGGAGACTCGAATCAAAGCGGCTTGGGGATCTTTGCAGGCACAGTAATGGACGCTATCCCGGAATCCATCATGCTTGGAGCCAGCTTGCTGGCCGGCAACGGTGTCAGTGTGGTGCTGGTGGTATCCATTTTTGTCAGCAACATCCCTGAAGGTCTGTCGAGTACGGTTGGATTGCAGGGCAGCAAGTACAGTCGTGCGAAAATTATGTTGATGTGGTTAAGTGTATTGCTGATCTCCGCGTTTGCAGCTCTGGGTGGATATCTGTTTCTCGAGCAGCTTCCTGAGGAGATGGGGGCAGCAATTGGTGCATTTGCAGGTGGTGGAATCATTGCGATGATCTGCTCGACGATGATGCCAGAAGCCTTTGAGGAAGGCGGACCTGTCGTGGGTTTGATTGCATCCATGGGATTGCTCGTATCACTATTGTTGGATCTGTAGATGACAGAATAAGCTTCCGATCGCTGTCCACTACATAGTCGTGTAAATATTAGTTAAATCTATATAAAAAGAGTATCCGAACAGAGTGGTTTCTGATCGGATACTCTTTTTATTATTCAGACAAAAGATAATCTTAGTGGTTGCTGGAACAACTTCCTCCACACCCGCAAGCCTCTTTACCCAGTTCATTCGCTTCGGGTAGACGGTTCATTTCCACGGATTTCGTGAAATAGTGACTGATCTGCTGATGCAGCTGGCTGAACTCGCGCTGTGCATAGATGAACCGTCGAATGAGGGGATGATCATAAAGAGCGCGTTCTTCCTCTTCATATACCTGAATTTCAGAGGCAAGCAACTCAATATTTTGCCGTTCTTTCTCCTCCAGTGCCTGATGTTTCTCCATAAAACGCTCATACTGGGCTGTGGCCTGTTCATCTGCTGCAAACTGATCAATCATGTCCCGCATCTCTTTGTATCCTTCATCTTGTAACAGTAGTGAACATAACTCCTGCATTTTGTGCATAATGATCTGTTTGTCCAATTTAACAACCGTATTCATCGCAAAACCCTCCTGTAGATCTTTTCTTAACTGTATACGCTAACGTAAGCCCGCACTGTGACGATACTCACATCTGATGTGAAATATAATACTTGTCCAAATACGCTGTTATTCTGTCATCTCAGTGTTATTGTCAAATCTTTAGTTCAGTGAGTAACCTTTTCCCTAAGCTGCTCCAGTTGAAGAATAAGGATGCAGTTTCCTGTAACCTGAAGCAGCCCCTGAGTTTGCATCATGGTAAGTTTGCGACTTAGTGTTTCGGGTGTGATACCGAGTAACAGAGCCATATCTTTTTTGAAAACAGGCAAGCGGATCTCATGCCTTGCATGATTTCGGGTATGGAAATACAAAAGCAGCTTGGCAATCTTCTGTTCCGTTGTCATCGCACTGAGCGAACTGTTCCATTCATCTGTTTCGCGGAGAAGATTGGAAATGGCAAGCAGGAAATGGTAAGCAAGCTTCGGATCATGTTCAAGTAACTGGCCAAAGTCATGCTTGCTAATGGAGCAGATGGCCGAAGGCTCCAGAACTTCGGCGTTTGCCGCATGTGCTTTTTGATGTAAAAGGGAATCTTGTCCGAAAAAATCTCCGGGAAACAGAAACCGGATAATATGTTCCTTGCCATTTTCGTTGTATTTGGATAACTTCACACATCCCTGATGAACCACATAAAGCGTATCTGAACGTTCACCCTCCTGGACGATAACTTCACCTTTGTTATAAGTACGGGTATGCAGAAGGGAGGTCAGCAATGCTGCTTCGGATGGATCAAGATGTTGGAACAGAGATACTTTGGAGAAACAGGCATCCTTCGCTTCGTGTGCACAGATCATCGTTTAATCACCTCGAATGGTTCAGGATAGTCATAGCCATTGTCATGTTTCAGTGAGACATTGCGGGTCCGCCATGATCAATACCGTCCTTGGTTACACGGAGAACAGCGGAAGCTCCTTTGGCTACATGATTGAACTGATGGGTTACAATCGCATAATCGCCTTCTTCAGTTACGGTGAACTCTACGACGGCTCCACCACTTGCGGGAAGCATAACCGTCTGTATTCCATACTGGATGTTACGTGGGTTACCATCGGTATACACACGGTCCATTATTGTCCCGACAATGTGGAAGGATGAGACTTCATTGGGTCCGGCATTACTGACATAGATCCGCACTGTATCTCCTACTTTGGCTAGCAGCGGGTGCTTGGTCAATCCATAATCATTGCCGTTAAATACGACATATTCCGGTTCCCCGTTCAAAAAGGCTTCGTAATCATGTTCTTTATACCATTCACTCTGAACAAGGGTATATTCACGATCAACCAAGTGATCAGAAGGGTATCCAGCCTTGGGTTCAACAATAATCATGCCGTACATACCGTTCGCGATATGGGCAAGGACAGGTTTGGTTCCACAGTGATACATGAATACACCGGGTGAGGAGGTTGGGTAGGTGAACGTGCCTTCCTCGCCTGGCATAACATCAATAAATTTGCTGCTGGGGGCAGCATGTACAGCGTGAAAATCCATGGAGTGAGGCAAGCTGGAATCTTTATTTTTCAACGTGAACACCAGTGTGTCTCCCTCGGTCACTCGTAGAACGGGTCCAGGGACGGTACCATTAAATGTCCAAGCGTTGTAGATCACGCCTTTGGAGATTTCGATATCTGTAACCTGGGCAGTCATTTCAATATATACTGTGGTGCCTTCTTTGCGGATGATCGGGTCCACCGGGGCTTGGCTGATGGCCGTAGGTGAGATTTCATTCTGGTGAACAGGTGGAACTGTATCGGTTGAACTACAATGAGACAGAGTGGCTGTGAAAATGGTGAATACGAGTGACCATTTATATACATTCAGGTTCAGTAATGAAAACATAGCTGCACAACCTTTACTCAAGTGGTGTTTTTCACAAACTAAAAAACAGGCGTTCTTTCACTCCATTCGTTATGTAGTAATAGATTACGTTATTAGAGCAGGAATGGGTGTGATGAGGCACACACTTGGGTAAGTCGTATTAGAGTGATTCCCAATCGTCTTACCTTCGTTCCTTGTGCTGAGGAACGGAGTTTCATATAATTTTGGAGAGATGGATTGGTAAATGTTGAGTATTCTGACGCGGTGTGTGTCGTAGTTTCAGGAGAAGGGTGGATACGGAATGAAACGTTTCGAAGATGAAGGTGCATATAAGTACAGTTTCTATTCGGTTCTTCGACGGGGAGAGCGGATTGATGTGAAATGTCCCAAATGCGGTGGGCACGCTTCGATTGAACAACGGAATGATCAACTGGGTTGGAAGTGTTACGAATGTTACGCTCAAGCTCTTGAAGAACCAGTGTATCAGTATAACGCCAAGGGTAATTGTGCTGTATGTGAACGTTGGTTTAACGTGGAAGTCACGGACGAGAAGAAGACGTCTCACCGATCGACGCATGTGGAATGTCCGCATTGTGGTTCTGTTAATCAGGTTGAATTACATGCCAAGCCGACATATGAAAGGTATTTTGCCGAGATTCGTGCAGGGAAAGATCCTGTATTCGGGCTGGAATTATACTTCATGGATGATTTCAGAGGGAAAATAATATGGGCTGTGAACCGGGAGCACTTGAGTTACCTCATCGCTTATGTTTCCGCAGATCTGCGTGTAAAATACGGAAATCTGCCTATAAGAACGGCTTCACATAGTATTCCGGCTTATATCAAGGATGCGAAGAACAGGGATGTGGTTGTGCGTACACTGTCAAAGCTTCAGCACAAGACTGGATGAGAATGAAATTGAAGAGTTAAAGCCGCAAGGAGAGAAGACATGAAACTACGATTTAAATTAACTATTTTTGCAATCATTCTGGGTATGTTGATGATTCCTGCTTATTTTATTTTACAGACTTATGGCATATTTCAAAAACAGACAGTCTTATCTGACTATGCTCTCGCGGTTGATGTTAAAGGGAAGTCCTATGAAGCCTGGCCGCTGATTAACAGTTTTGCAGCGATGGATAAACAAGAGGATAACCGTCAGTTTTATTACCGGATCGATATGAGTCATATCCAATACCTATTTAATCTGGCCTATCAAGAGTATGATGTGAAGCCCGGCGGGGACAATCCGTATCTGGCTGGTACGGTAAACTATCAACGCACAGATCACAACTATGTACAGGCCGAGAGACAGTATGAGAACGCCAATGATTTCACAACGGTTTTGAATCTGTATGATCAGGATGGGCAGGTGATCTACACCTACAATAACACCGGCAAGGGAGATAAACAGCTCGTAGAATCCATTATTCATCAGGGAATGAGCCGTTCTACGAATGGTGGCGGCGGTGAAGCTGTTCGCGACCCTTATATCAATATTACGGCGTTATTTCGCGACAAGTTAAACATCGATGTGAAACTGACGGTGGATGAGGAACACAAAGTGGTTACCATTCTAATGAGCCAATCGGAGGCGAGATGATGAATGAGTATGGTGTACAACACGGACCTGCTTATCTGGAAGGATTAATTAGGAAGAAAGAAAACATAAAGTCCGCTGAAGTGGAGTGGACAGGCAAACTTCAAACGAGTGATGGTCATGATAAATTCCATATTTTTTATTATGGTGACTTAACCGAAGATGATCTGATTACCTGGCATGATTCGACACCTCTTCTTGTATATGCGGAGCATACGGTCACGGGTGAACGCTATCTGCTCATTGATACCGCCAAGCACGGATATGATGCCATGTTATGTGAGACCTATTCGGAAAAAGCACTACATGACAGACCCCTTCGTCCTTACCTGGATGTTGAAGGAGAGGACATCTTTGAAGTAGAGTTGACGGCCTACTACAATGTGCCTTGGGATGAAGAGTTTGGCGAAGATGTAGATGAAAATGGTGTATATGAACTAATTACGGGAGAGCGCATGGGGTTTGATCAGGTCAAGCGTGATGGATATGATGCCTTTGCCATTCGCATTCTGAATCGTAAAGGGGTATGGACTGAAATTGTACAGGAAGAACTGGCTTAGATTCTGTAAACGAATGAACCAAACTGAGATGGGAGATGTCAACTAATGTATATTGTATCCCGTGTACTTAAGCCGGTTCCAACAGAGGAACTGGATCACTTCGAGCAACAGCACGCCATCTCGCTACCTTTGTCGTACCGGACCTGGATTGAACAATACGGAGAGGGTACATACACGGGATGGATGAATGTGCAGAGGCCGGACCCGGAAGTGTTGAAGCCTTTTGTGGAATATGATTTTTGGATACATACGGATGATTCGCCTATAAGTCAGCATCAACTTGAGCAGTGCATCTCCATCGGCAGTTCTGTAGATGGAGATTTCCTTGCTGTTCATCCGGAAGTTGAGGGGCTGTTGTGGCTACCGCGTCATGATGAGAATATTACCTTATGGACATGCTCGGAGACTGAATTTGGTGAAACGCTGGACCGGATCTATTGTGGGTATTACCATCAGGATAAACCGATAACGCTACTATACTTTGAACCGTGGAATGAGCTGCGGAAACATACGTTTTACCATTTTTCAGGGACGGAACAAGGAAGCTCCATGAAGGAACTCGCCGATACATGCAAAACAGAATTTAAGTGGGATGCCGTGTTGGAGAATGAGTACATGTGCAAGATGTTCATGGTATCGATGGGAGGATATTTACGATTTAACTATGCAACGGGGAGAGAGGTTGCCCTGTTCTATGAAGAAAAGAATGGTGCAGAGGAGGCGACGGATAACGAAATCAGTATGTTCTTGCAGGCACATCATTGTACGGCATATGAATAGGGGCAGAGTGGAGGGGAATAGATGAGTTGGTTAAAGGAAGACATTGCAGAACAATGGCGTAATGAAGGCAAGCGTTATGCAAGGGATGTCAATGCATTTGTCCAGAGAAGTATGCAGGGAGAGCAACCGGATGAATCCGAGCTGGAGGAAGACTCCAGAAGCGGAATGAGTACTGAAGTATTCCAGATGGTGAGACAGGCCAATCTCCACGGTGATGTGGAGGTGCTTCGACGTGAGCTACCCGCAGCGACGTGGCCATTGAACGAGGCGTTTCAGGGTTCCATGCAAGCGGTCAAAGTTATAGGTTATCTGAACGAGGAAATGATTGTATGTCATACGGGGATTTTCACAGAGAATAGTCAGATATATACGATGGATCAGCACGGATGGCAGTTGATCACTCCATATACTTTTGCAGGTTGCTCATCGGATGGACTTGACTATGCGCTTGCAGGACCGGATGGGATTCGTATCATTCGTCAGCCAGATCGCAAGTTGGAAGGACAGGAGATAGCGACATATCGATGGGAAGATATTCAAGCCCGGATACAGTCGGCATTACCTCGGATTGAATCACTTGCGGACTGTGAGCATCCCGAACGGACACTTGAAGGACTTATACCTATGGATGAAGGCAAAGCACTACTCATACATTCAAGATACGGGATATATCTTGTAACGCAAGATCGATTGACCTTACTTCATCCCGATCTGGCAGAGATCGAAGAATATGAGCTAGAGGATACACAGATAGATATGGGGCATGCAGCGGTATCTCGGGATGGTCGATGGATTGCATATGGTAGCCAAGGGAGCAATCATATGGTGATGGATCGCCAGCTGAACAAGACATACTCTCTCTATCCAGAATCGAGCTACCCTCATTATGCAGCATTCACCAGTGATAACCAGACCGTCTGGTTTAACGCATGTCATTTCTATAACGGGGTCACGATACAGGTTCCGCTGGAATCAATTGCAGGCAACGAAACAAAGGAAAATTGGCCAGTGATGGATGAGAATGCACGTGTGTATGCAGCAGCTGAAATAGAGGCGGGCATGGTGCTTGGAGATGCATACGGTTATCTGTATTGTGTGAATAACAAGGGAGAGGAAGTATGGCGCCATTTTGTAGGTAGTACGATCTATTCTTTCGCCGTATCACCAGAGCGATCCAAACTTGCAGTTGGCACATATGGTGGCATGCTGCACATGCTCGATCTTCGTTCCAAAGAAATGGACGAGTACGGGATCGGTACAGGCACTCTTCGTGAGTTGGAGCGGTATGTGTTGTGGCGTGGAGAAGAACCTCTGCGCTGGTGAGGCAGCATGACAACCTGCAAAGGGGTGAACGAATGGAACGTGAAGAGGCTGTAACGTTATTAAAATGTCATTCCTTTTCCTATGATGATCTGAGTCATCCCAAGATGGAGAACGGTTTTATTGGCAGTCTGCGGCCCTTCCGTGGACAATTAATTGAGGAGAATTTTCATGAGTTGATGGAGATACTGCGGGTTCTGGCACCAGAACTTGCACAGCTTTCACTGGATCGGGAAGTCATGGCATGTCTATGGGGAATTACTCATATGGCACGTGCCTGGGCCGTTGAACCTGAGGGTATGCTTCGTAGCAACAACCTCATTTTGGACGAACAGGTGGCGTTGATGGAAGAATGGCTTAATTTGTTATCTTATGCAGTCATGATTCTGATTGAAGGCGGCGGAGAGGAAGAAGCGTTTTGGGGATATCATCAGTATCTACAAGAAGAGAAGAACTGAGATAGGGGAGGTGTGGTGAGATTGGAGCCGAATGTATCATTAAATGTGTTAATGGATGAGCTGAATCACTTGTTAAATGAGAGAATACAGGATCAAGAGATTCGGCAATTGTTCGAAGAATATCAACATCGGGAAGGTGCATCCGAGGAAAGTCTGGATCTATTCGAAAAGGAGTATGGCGTCAGGCTACCTGGCGATTTTCGTACCTTTTATCAAAGGAAAGATGGCAGTGGTTACGGGTTGCATGTGCTATACCCAGGGGATGCCGAGGAGGGTCGATGTACACCCTTTTATCTGATGTCATTGGAAGAGATTCGAGAGACCAAACAATACTTCTGTGAAGTGGATGAGAAGCTTGAAGAGTACTATTCTGAGGAGGAGATCAGCCAGTTGGACCCGGAGATCGAGCCATACCTGTTCCATAAACCATGGATTCCTTTTGCAACGATCGCCGGAGGTTCACTGTATCTGATGCTCGATTTTGATCCGACGGAGGAAGGGACGTATGGACAGATTATTATGTACGTACACGATCCGGACTTTGTTTATTTCCTAACGCCTACTTTCACTGATCTGCTCGTTATGTCGAACCGTAATTTGAAGACGATGGATGAGATTACGTATTAAAAGTCCTGCACGATTAGACAATTCCTTCAATAATAAAGAAGCTGCCGAAGCAGCTCCTTCATCTAATTTGTAACTGACCTTGTATAAGTCTAATGACTACGATTACCACTGAAAGAAACGATGTCCGTGAAATCCTCCGCCTATAGGTCCTCCGTGTCCACCGGGACCACCAGGTCCACCGCCGTGAGGTCCGCCTGGATAACCACTTCCTGGGAAATGACCAGGGTGTCCACCGGGATAGCCACCACCGGGGTAACCACCACCTGGATATCCACCATGCCACCAAGGACCACCGATCGGATATGGTAGTGGAACAGGAACGATGGGCGGGTATGGATACGGATAAGGGTAAGGATACGGTGAGGGTGGCGGAGGTGGTGGATAATAAGGGTAAGGATAACCCGCAGGTTGCGGGGATGAAACTGAACCAGGGCCGTATGCCATGTAATAAGCCTCCAATGACTGGATTGATGATATCAGCCTATGCCACAGTGGTTTCAGATGATACAGCAGATTGAATATTAATGAATTATAGAGTAATGAGGGGGAACATATGGTAGCCGTAGCTTTTCACACTGATCCAAGAGGGACTGCCTATGAACTGTTGATTGACGAATTGATCGAGAAGGCAGATCGTTTCATGCTGGTAGACAGAAAATATGCTAAAGAAGCTACACCTAAAAGAGTTGCCAAAGTGTTACAGAGACTGGAGCCCTATCTAATTGAAAGCAGTAATATGGAAGAAATGATGATGAAAAGTGGCGCCATTTATTCAGAGGGGATTTATTACATATATCGTTGCACGCCGGAATCAGGGCAGATCCTTAAGGAGGAAGCCAACCGCTTTCATGACTGGTTATATCCCTCAATGCCAGATGATCTTTGTTTTCTGAACGAGGATGGAAGTGACTACTTCTACACTGTTGCTCATGAGAATATGTATGGCATGCATATTACACAAGAAGAAGCGATTGAGCTAATGGAGCGAATCACTGGGTTGTTTTTTAGATTAGATCGGCATCAGGACATTCATTGCTTACTGGACGATGCGATTAGACATCAGACGGATGTGCTGAATATTAGTTCACATTACTTGAAAGAGATTCCGGAACGTATTCGGGAATTAAAGCACTTGAAACGTTTGACGATTTTTGAGCAGGATGTTTATACGCTTCCTCCAGCCCTTTTTGAACTGACTTCATTGGAAGAATTGGAGATCATGACTGCGGATTTGGAAGGTATTCACCAAGACATTGGAAAATTGAAACAACTTCGAGAGCTTAGAATTTATTGCGGTAGTTCTTATCATGTTCCTACCGGGTGGAAGCCAAAGGAAAAGTCGGATCTTGGTCTGAAACATATTCCATCCGAGATTGGTGAATTGAGCGAACTCGTAAATCTGGATATTGGCTACTCGGGCATACGTGAGCTTCCGCCTGAACTGGAGAAACTAAAAAAACTACGTTATTTGAGTGTAACTAATGGTTTGATCGAGGGAATGCCAGACATGGTCAAGCGAATGAGTTGGCTTCAGAGTGTAAATTTGAATAGTACTCCATTAGGGATTAGTTGCGAGGACTTCCCCGACTGAGCAGAATCTTAGTAACAAATAGAGCCCTGCTCGGGATGTCCGAGTCAGGGATATTTGTTATGCGACGATAACTTGGCGGAAATGGGCTCACGAATCTGGGCGCTGGGCATAAGCTGGGATATAGGTTATGACCTAAACCGAGAGCGAAGGGCAGGCGTTTTATTTTGGCAACCTCATATATGGATTTTACTTTACCAACCACCGAATTTACTTACGATTTGAGCAAAAATCCGTTATTCAAAAAGGACGAGAACAACTATATTAACGCACTTTCCATCAAACAGTTGAACACATTGGGCAATGCTTCTTTACTGGATATTTTCCTCAGCACTGGCAATGTGGTTGAACCACACATTCATCAGAATGCAACTGAACTGGTATACTGCATCAGCGGTTCGGCCGTCGTGTCCCTCATTAATCCGTTTACCAATGAATTGCTTCATTTCCCGATTACTCCAGGGCAGGTGGCTAATGTACCTCAAGGTTGGTGGCACTATGAAATGGCTACTGTAGATCATACACACTTACTGGCGATCTTCGATGCACCTGTGCCTGAAGCGATATTTGGCTCAGACATCTTGCGTCTTACCCCTGCGAATGTTCTGGCTCATACGTACTGTCTGGACGAGACAAAAGTTCAAGAAGCGCTCGCCCCCATCCAAAAAACAGTGATTATTGGCCCACCGGCAGATTGCCAGGCTTCAACTGCCCCTGTCTCTAACAGTGCTCCAAATGTGAATCATCAGCCTTACGTAATGCCGAATGTACAGCCAAACATGCAACCAAACACACAACCAAACACACAACCAAACACACAACCAAACACACAACCAAACACACAACCAAACACACAACCAAACACACAACCAAACACACAACCCAATGTACAACCAAACATGCAGCCCAACACACAGCCAAACAACCAACCAAACATGCAACCTTACGTGAACCGTCTTCCGTATTGGGGCACTTGGGTTGATCCACGTATTATTCATGAGCCGGGCTGTCCGTATTATAGAGAGCTTCCTATGAATACGAATAATCAAGAGGAAAGATGACGTTAATGAGGCAAGGTTTATTTAATACACATAGGTACTTCAATTAAATTAGGTAAAGCAAAAGAAGCGTCCGCGAAGGAACGCTTCTTTTTTTTTGATTAAAGGTGTCTTCAAATCTGTTGAAAGCCGATGCATACCTGAACGTGTCCGGGAGCATGGAGTGCTAACGAATCGTAGGCGTCTTAATCATTGATTTGAAGCGTGCCCAGAAATCTAAAGAATCTGAGACACGTTATATCAGAATAAACAGCCGTATGAAGTGTTTTATCGGGGAATTTTGGGAAATAACGAGTCTGAGATTCCTTACAATTTAAAAAGAGAACCTAGAGGCCAAATTAGATGTCCTGAGTTCCTAAGAAAATTTTCAACACATTCCCCCAGAGTCCGCAGGATGGTACTTCAAGACTTTTAGGCGCTGACATGCATCATCGATAACTTGCCTGAGGTTAAAGAAGAACACCTATATAATTTATGATGTGTAATTTCGTCCCAAGCCAAGCTCCGTTAATAATTGACGATAAGCAATCGAAGTACGGTCTGCGGGAATATGGGCCTCGGCATGCAGATCAAGGGGCAGATCCTCCGGTTTCTGTGACTCGACCATCTCGCGGTCTTCTTCAAATACCTGCAAGTTGAACTTGATTGTGTCTTCAATTGGAGCGTCTTTGTCAAAGTTGCGTGTGATTGGACAGAATAAACGTGTATAACGAGCAGAGATCGGCGAAGCACAATTCAGAATATTCAGCTTGTCGTCTCCTGGGAAATGTACCGTAAGAGAAGCCGCAAAAGGTGGGAACACTCTAAACTCGCGCAGCCATTGGAAACCTTCAGGTGCAACAAGATCTTGCCCTTTGCCATAGTTACTTACCGTACTCCAATACTCGGCCAGTAACTCATTACCTTCGCGTTTCACTTTATATTGGGGGACTTCTGTGTTGTTTCGGTCACCAAACGTTTCGGTATGCACATAGGCAAAATGGGATACATCCAGGAAACCCTCCATTTGACGTCCAGAGGAACCAGCAATGTCAAAGTTGGGTGGCAAAATATTGATATAATCTGGATCATCCCATCCAGGGAAGGAGGGGATCTGTTCTTCTGTTCCGGCCAGTGTGGTCCATATTAAGCCATAACGTTCGACTGCCGGGTACACAATGAGTTTGAGCTTGGGCGAGATCTTGGAGCTTGGGTGTGCAGGTACTGCAGTACATTTTCCTTCACAATTATAACGGAAACCGTGATAAGGGCAGACAATCTCACCATTTTCTACCCAGCCTTTGCTAAGTGGAGCCCCGCGGTGAAAACAAAGATCCTTGGCTACCACAATCTGATCATTACTGCGATAGAGAACCAGCTTCACATCCAGTAATTGAGCAGCCAGGGGTTTGTCTGTTACTTCGGTTACCTGTGCTACCGGGTACCAATATTGGGATAATACATGCCAGTCTTCAGCAGTGAACGTACACCCTCTAGGTAATTCGGAAGTCATCGTATGGTTTGCGTTGGAAGTTATCATAGGAAACACTCCTTGCTGATATGGATAAACGATTCGCTTTTTTATGTCAGAAAAGTTAACTTGATTAGCCGTATGTTACTACTCTTTTGGTCAAAGTATCAATATATCCAACCTACTTTTGGTTGAAATCACAAACGGTACAGCTAAAACAGTACATGAATACGGAAATTTTCGGATTTACATTACGTCAGATGTTAATTGTAAAAAAGAGAACAACCTTTTAGTATGTTTTTCCATTACTGATTATTGACTCCATGGAGGTTGTCCTGGCATCAGAATCTCAGTGTGAATATTTGTTAGTTGAGCTGAAATCCTTGTGGGCATAAAAAGATTTTCGCAAAAAATGTCACAGATCCCGGCTGTCATTTGTCTACAGTATGTAAACCAAATAACGGAGGCGAATGAGAAATGAATTTAAGAACGAATTACAGAGCAGTGAGTCCAGGCGCATTTAAAGCGATGATGGCAATGGAGCAATATATTTCCGGGCAATTTGAAAATAAAGTATTGTATGAGTTGTTAAAAATCCGAGTGTCCCAGATTAATGGCTGCGCCTTTTGTCTCGATATGCATGCCAAAGATCTGATGAAACTGGGAGATTATGCGGATCATATTCTTTTGCTGAGTGTGTGGCGTGAAGTGCCTTTCTTCACGGATCAAGAACGTGTTATGCTGGAGCTGGCTGAAGCTGTGACTCTAATCTCGGAACAGGGCGTACCCCTTGCGTTGTACGATAAGGTTCGTGAACATTTCAGTGAATCCGAACTGGTGGATCTGATCCTGGCCATTAACACGATTAATAACTGGAACCGAATTGCGATTACAACTGGGATGTATCCGGGTTGCTTTAACTAAAAATACACGTACCACGCCAGAGGAGGCTTCTTATGAATTCCAATCTCCACGCCAATGAGCCAGAAGTGTCTTCTCTGGATGTTGGTGAGTTGTATATTCGTTATAAAGAATATGCATTTTCAATAGCTTACCGCATGTTGGGTAGTGTGGTAGAAGCTGAAGATATTGTGCAGGATTGTTTTGCGGGGATTCAGAGCACGTCTGCTCAGGATATTCGAAATCCCAAGTCCTACATCGCCAGATTGGTCGTGAACCGAAGCTTAAATCTGCTAAATTCCGCGCGTAATCAGCGGGAAAGTTATGTTGGTGAGTGGCTGCCAGAGCCGATAGGTGACAGTGTAGAGGCGAACATGCCAGAGGAAACGATGGAGAAAAAAGAACTGATTTCCTACGCCTATCTGGTCATGTTGGAGCGTCTATCGCCCATGGAGAGGGCTGTTTTTGTCCTTCGTGAAGCGTTCCGATATGATTATGCCGAAATAGCGGATTGGCTGGGCAAAACGGAGAGTAACTGCCGTCAAATCTTTAGCCGTGCCAGACGAAATCTGCCCGAAAGACTACCACCGATCGAGCAGAGTGATGCGGATATGATAGCCAAAGGTGAATTGCTGAGCCGTTTTACAACGGCATTCCTTCGTTATGACATCTCTGCCATGCTCGAGTTACTGGCGGATCAGCCTGTATTTACAGCAGATGGAGGTGGCGTTGTGCATACGGTTATGAGAACAATGAACGTGCACAAAGGTGTGCTTGCACTCCTGACCTCACGGCGTGTCCTTACGCGATTGCGTGAAAGAGAATGGGTACCCATGTGGATCAATGGCGAGCTTCAACTCGCATTGATGAAAGAAGGGCAGTTGTCCGAGGTACTCTGTTTGGAGTTGGACGCTTCCGGAGAGCGGATTGAGGGCGTGTATCTCGTTGTAAATCCGAACAAACTTACATCAATAGACACTTCAACTCTTTGATCCAAACGTAGGGACTTGATATGTAAACTTAAAAGCGGCAACCTCTGTCTCGAGGACTGCCGCTTTTTTGGCATTCACATTTTGCGATTCAGCATCCGATCATTCACGGGCAAATTGTTGTTGAACAGGTTCAATGATTGCTCTGACTTCAGGTGTAAGCTCATCATTGTTCTGATTGAGGACCAGTAAAATCTTTTCCATAGTGTCCAGAAGAAGACTCTGCGTATTGTGCTCCCGGTAAGCCAAAGTTTTCTCGTAAGCCTGTTTCACCTCAGGGTCCATGGTGCGGATTTCTTCATCCGTGTACCAATCATAAGCAGGCGTGTTGTCACTTCCGTAAAAGAGATAATCCACAAATAACCCTTGCTTCACTGCTGATGTGCGATTGGAATTCGGATAGTTGTTCAAAAAGGCTTCTTTCTCCAATGCACGCTGGATTAATTCGTTCCAAGAGATGATAATGCCCCCATCTGAAGTTGTCATTTGGTTGGACTCGGTAGCCATAATATCAATGTATGCAGCAATATCAGCCTTAACAAAAGGTTTGAACTTTTGATATATCTCATAATTGATGATGGGGTAATACAAGCCTTCACTGGTTTCCAGTTTGAACCCGAGATCTGAAGCTTCCTGCAAAAGTTTCTTCACGGTCGGATCTTTAATTTCTTTGAGCAGACGACTATATGTAAGCTTCTGTTCGTAACCAAGTTGTTCATGGGCTTGAGATATGGCCTGCTGAAATTGTTCCGTATACATTTGGTGATCCATATCAGCCAATTTCACGTTCTGCATGTTCTCCAATTGCAGTGTCATTAGTGTGGCCTGCCAAGGGTCGACTTTATCGATATGATTCATCAAGTATTTACGCGCTTTAACCAGACTTTCTGTGGACTTTACTGCTTCTGTTCGATAGGCTTGGAATTGATGATACACCGCTTTGGAAGCGGGAACAGGTGCAGCTAGTGTTGTTGAAGGTGTGATTATTGCGCCAATGGCAGTACAGCCGAGAGCCATAGCCAGTAAACCCAGTTTAGCAGGTTGATTCCATCTCATTTGTATACCTCCCCATAATGAAGAAAAAGCCATTTGAATTCTCGTATAACCGCATTTCACCGTATTTTATATGTATGATCCGTATGTTGAATATGTACGGTTTTGTCTTTGATTAAACCAGTTTCTGGTAAGCGAATCAAGTGTCTTCAGTAGGAAAATGAGTACAAATCATTAAAGAACAGCCCCTAAAACCCGCATGGGTTGAAGAGACTGTTCTGGGGAAGCGGATTTTATTTTCTAATTAATGAAGTGGTTTATTGTTAATAGGCATCTGAGGTGCTCCGGTTGCTGGAATGTATGCCTGAAGCATCTGTTGTGTATCACTTGGAGTGAGTTGAGGTACTTGATAATAGGCGTTTTTATTCTGGAACATGAAAATTTCATAGGCCATCTCGATAAAATGCTGGATCTGCGAAGCGACGACTCGGCGAACCGTTCCATTTGTGATCTCGTTGCAGGTCATGCCGAGCAGACTGGCATGTGATTTGATCAGTCCCAGCATATGACCGCTAATGCCGGCATCCTTTACATCAGCCAAGCTCTGATTTGGCTTTTTCGGTGCTGATGGCTTAAGGCCATATACCGGTGGTACGATGTTGGGGATCATGTAGGTTGCCGTCTCTTCATGAGGCTTCTGTCCGGATGCAAAACACTCTGCTGTCAGATTGTACTGGGATAAGATGAAATTGTACTGCCGGTCCAGAATGCCAATCAGTTCCTGGCTCTGCACAAATGTACGAAAGATCATGTATTGATCCAGCACGTTAATGGTGGAGGACAGAATCTCATGCACATCGAACATCTCATGGCCGCCATGATTCATGTTAGGGGTGACATTTGGATTAGCATTTAATGTGGGTTGTACTAAATTCTGAGGGTTCATGGAATTTGGATTCATTGTAAATTTGATTCTCCTTTGGTAAATGGTATGATTCTAGTATGCTTGGAGAGTAGTAAATTTATGTATTGTGTATGGATAAAAGCGTAAGCACAAATAGGAACAGGTATGGTGGTGGTTAAAGAAAGATGGAAGAGACCCATTGGAGTGTAGCAAAGGATTTGTTCGTCAAACATTACGGGAGCGCTATACAGATGCATCGAGAAGGCGTGTATGCAGACTATAAGCGATGGGACGTACCCCAAGAGTTAGAGGAACAATGGATAGGGGAGCGAATTCAACAATTAAGTTCCGAGCTGTCTATCATGAATTGGGATGCGGTGGATGAACTTGCTTTGATTGCCAAACATCGGACAGAACCGACAATTGTTACGGCAATTACTGCATTTGCTTCAAGACAATTGAAGAGTGCGGACAGTATGGTTCGTCTCGTGTATGCTGAACGTCTGATTGAGCTGATTAAACGGTATGAATCCTCTCTGTCGATGGACAAGTTACGGGAAACCTATCAATTGACGATGGACTTGCTGGTCGATGTGGCAACTAAACCGTTGGTGATTGATCCAGGCCATGAATTACAACAGTATGGATTAAAGGATAAGCGTGGATTGAATTTGCGTGTTGAAAAGAATAAGGAAGAAATCATCCGCTATTTTCGAAACTAATTGAATTTTACCAAGTGAGGTCAGAATCATTGAGAAAACTGAATTATATTCGCATATTTATTTTCCTTAGTGTGGTCACAATAGTAACGCTTGGGTTGTACTATGTAGCCGCAGATTGGCTGGATCAGCGTTATTTCCGCTTCCTGATCTGGAATCTGTTCTTGGGCTGGATTCCTTTTGTGTTCTCTTATGCAGCCTATCTTCTAAGTAATGTGAAATGGAAAGGTGCCGCATGGCTTGCAGTCGCAAGTGGTCTGCTGTGGTTGTTGTTTTTCCCGAACTCCTCTTATATTGTTACGGATCTGGTTCATCTGACAGCGAGGAGTTCCCGGTATTATGGTGGGAACGGAGTGGACTACACGTATTGGTACGACTTGAGTGTTGTATTAATGTTTGTCTGGACTGGACTTCTGCTTGGATTCCTGTCGATGTATCAGCTTCAGGAAGTGATCTTTCACCGAATTGGGCGCTGGGCATCCTGGATCTTTGTACTGGCAGGCTGTGCTTTGGGAAGTTACGGGGTATTGCTTGGACGTGTATATCGACTGAATAGCTGGGATGCACTGACGAATCGCGAGACGCTGATTGAACTGATGCACGAGAGTGTAAGCCGCCCGTCTCTGGCGTTTTGCCTGTTTTTTGGCACGTTTATCACTACAATCTATGTCACATTGTATTATCTGATCAATACGAGGTCTCCCCGTGAAATGAAGAATAGTGCAGGGAGTCCAGAGTCGGACCTGCAAGCGTTACGCTAACATATTTTTTAAAAAAGCCGAACTTATTAGATCTAATCTTAATGTACATTGCTTGAAGGGCTGTTCCAAGTCATACACATGGCTATTGGAACAGCCCTTTAACATTGGATCGAGCGGAGGATGTTCTGAAGAAAAATACCTCTACTTATCAGAGATTAGCTCAAGGATTGTTTTCACAACCAGTTCAGGTTCATCGTGAATAATCATATGCCCACTGCGGGTGGCCACAATGAGCTGACTATCCTTCGATATATTCAACATGTTCCGTTGTCCCGATTGCCATATGGATTCGAGCTTCTGCCCAATTTCAATCGAAATCCCTGCACTAGCATAGTCTTGAGGACGTCCTCGTGCAATGATACGTACAGGGATTGATCCAAGACTTTGGCCACGAATGGCATCTTCTGTTGAATGGGCGAGGAGGGCTTCTTCTTCTTTGGCGTGAAAATAGGAAGGGGTAGCAATCACATTAACAAAGGTATCCCGATCTTGCTTGGCAACCAGACCATCAAGCATAAAGTCTGGAAATAATCTGAAAGCTCCAGATACCTTCAGTAAAGATAACAAGGAGGCAGGCGGGTTTCCCTGAAACTGAGCCTGTTCCAACAGAGCCTTTGTATTCTGTTCATCATCCTCAGGTCTCGCATCAATGAGGACAAGGCTCTGAACCTCATTTGAATAGGTCTGTGCAAAGAGTCTGGCATACATCCCCCCAAGTGAATGACCTACCATAACGTAAGGGCCGCGTATGTTCTCCTTCTCCAGAGCTGCATGTAAATCTTTGACGATATTTGCACCTGTACGTTCTGTAGGTGCAGATTCACTCCAGGCATATCCTGCGCGATCATACGTGACCACCGTTGCATGTTGGGCTAGTTCCGCAGGAATGTCCCTCCACGACAAACTGGTCTCACCACTTCCAGCCTCCATAAGTATGGTCGGTGAACCATTGCCTTGTTTATGAATGTGTAGTTGGTAACCGCCGACTTGAACTAACGTACCTGGAGGTGGAAAGTCCTTTTTGGCCTGCGACGAAGCAAACCACTCATAGAGGAATGCGGCACCGATCAGTAGTAGCATTGTGCAGAATAACCTTATTATGAAGATGGAAAACCTGAATTTCTTGCTTTTTGAGGCTGGGGTAGTTGTATGCATGATCTTATGAATTCCTCTCCTACAGCTGTTTTTATATTTTAGTACAATGTATTAAAAAGATTATAGCACAGTGTATTACAAAAAGAGAAGTTTGTTGTATAATGTTGTCATGCCAAAAATCGTAGATCATGAAGCTCAAAGGAAAATCGTTGCTGATGCAGCAATCCGGGTCATTCAAGAGCATGGACTTGAGCATGCTACCGTTCGGAATATAGCAAAGGAAGCGGGACTATCTGTAGGTTCCATGCGTCATTATTTTGCCACACAGGCCGAATTGTTCACCTTTTGCATGAATCTTTTTGCAGAACGGGTACAGAAAAGGGTGGAGGCATTACAGATGAGTGGATCTGTACTGCTGGATATGAAGAATCTGCTCTTGCAATTTCTCCCGTTGGACGAAGACAGAATGATGGAAATGGAGGTCTGGTTTTCGTTTACAGCCAAATTATTGGTGTACCCCGAATTAAAAAAGTTAAGTGATCAGATGCATCAGGGGATGTATCGATCGGTTCAATGGGTGATAGAGGAGTTGCAGAAGCAGGGGATGACACATCCTGAACTGGATGCTGAGATGGAGATAGAGAAGTTATATGCTCTTGTGGATGGACTCGCCATTCATATGTTAATGCAGCCAGATAGACTTACGGTAAAACGAGTGGAACAAGTGATTGATCAGCATTTGAGCATGCTATGTCAAACTTAATCTTACGTTGTCTGAAGAAGGGTTATTTCCTTTTATAAGGAGTAATCCTTCTTTTTATGAAAATTTGGCAGGTATGCAGGATATGACGAAGAATTAAGAATGAGAAAGTAATAAATACATAGACAAGCAGGTGAACAACAAAATGTTGAATGCAGTAGAGCTGACAACAAAAGTGGAAGAAGTCATGGAACGCGTGAATTTTTCGGGTGTTGTATTACTCCAGCAAGCCGGGAAAACCCTTTTGAATATGAAACGTGGTTATGCGAATCGCAGTGAAGAGCTTGCCAATCAGGTGGACACACGCTTTGGAATTGCATCAGGATGTAAGATTTTCACGGCAGTGAGTATATGCCAACTAATTGAAGCGGGTAAATTGTCTGCTGATTCCAAGCTTACGGATGTATTGGATGTGGAGTTTCCACTATGGAACGAAGGAATTACCATTCAACAGTTGTTAACACACACGTCAGGCATTCCGGATTATTTCGATGAAGAAGTGATGGAAGACTTTTCAGAATTATGGAAAGACAGACCCGTTTACGCGATGCGGCGATTAAGTGACTTTCTGCCCATGTTTCAACATTTGCCAATGAAGTCTGAGCCGGGTGAACGTTTTCATTACAATAATGCGGGTTTCATTGTGTTGGGGCTTATCGTGGAGCAACATTCAGGACTGTCGTTTACAGATTATGTGGAGGAGCACATTTTCAAAAGGTGTGGCATGAAGGACTCCGGTTATTTCTTAACAGATCAGCTTCCGCGTAACACAGCTTTAGGGTATATCGATCATGAAGATGGCTCTTGGAACACTAATATGTTCTCCATTCCTGTCAAAGGTGGATCAGATGGTGGAGCCTATGTTACGGCACCGGATATGATTCGATTCTGGGATGCTTTACTGGGTCACCAATTGTTAAATGAAGAGACGACACAGCAGTTATTAACTCCACATGCTCATCAAGAGGATGAAGAGTACTATGGGCAGGGTATCTGGATTGACCGCAAGGGGGAAGACATTTTCAAATTTCATGTTATGGGGTTCGATCCAGGTGTGTCGTTCATGTCTTCCGTGTATCCGGACTATGATCTACAACTGGTTGTGCTCTCTAATCAAGAGTCTGGTCCTTATCCAATAACAATTGCTATAGAAGAAGCTTTGGCATGACGAATAAACCCTCAACCTATGGGCTGGTTATGGCCACAAGGTTGGGGGTTCATTGTCAAACAGGATAGAAGGATTGTTCTCCGTTTATAACATTTTCCATAGCTCAGGGGCGATTAATCGAGGAAAAACATCCAGCGGAGGTTTCTCTTTCTTTCGTTTGTCATTGGTTAACACCGTAACAAGTTCGAGCTCTGGGACAATATATACATACTGACCACCAAATCCTCGCGCGTAATAATAATGGAGATTGGGTTTGTCGTCTTCAGCAGCAATATTTTCGGAGTCAGACCTTTCGTTCGGATAGACATCCACCCACCAATGCCAAGCATAACTGCCGCGATTCGGTGGAGTGACTGTAATGAAAGGTTGTGTCGAACGGGAAACGAGATCACTTGAAATGAGAGACTCACCCTCCCACATCCCTTGTTGTAGAAACAGCTGACCGAATTTCAGCAGATCTACGGGTAACAACTTAAGACCGAACCCACCTGTATGCAAACCTTGAGGGTCATGTTCCCATTCATAATCCTTAATTCCCAGCGGGCCAAAAAGATAATGTTCTGCGAACTCGGCTACGTCCATACCTGCATTTTGCATCAGGATGGCGGATAGAATCTGTGATACTCCTGAATTGTATTCCATATATGTACCTGGTTCATGACTTAAGCGTTGTTCCAATGCAAAATCCACCCAATGATCGGTGCGGGTCATGCGAGGGAATGAATTCTGCCCGCCGAACTCGTCCCAGTTGAATCCAGCTGTCATGGTAAGCAGTTGTTCCAGTGTGATCGAAGGTTTACGCGGATCAGGATCGGATGTCAACTGTGGAAAAAAGGTGGAGATTGGGGTTGATGCCTCTGGCAACAAACCTTTATCCATCGCTATACAGATGAGCGCGGATAGCACACTCTTGGTACATGAATTGACTTTTGCAATATCGGTCGCAGCCTCGTGGTTGCGGTAGTGTTCGTACATAATCTCACCGCGCACGCTGACGAGGCAGCTTCGCAGATCCAGCGGAGGAATGATCTGTTGTAACTTGGATGACAGTGATGAAGGATTCATAGTGTCCTTTCTGTGCGGTTGATTTGTACAAGTTTTTTTGTGATAGCCTGTTATCGCTCTAGAGCATTTGAAGGATGTAGACTTAACATCGTTTTGGATTGTTAGTTTGTCCCAGTATATAGTCTACACTCACATTATGGAATTCAGACAACTTGATAAGTACAAGGCTTGGAATATCTAAAGCGCCAGTTTCATAACGAGAATATGTTGTTTGAGAAATTTTCAGCATTTTAGCCATTTGTTGTTGAGTCAGATCTTTATCTTCTCTTAGATCACGAATTCTTATATACATAAATATCACCCTTGATCAGCTTACTCTATGCGGAAACTGCATATTGATATTTATGCGGTTTTCGCATAAAATTAAACCAAGCTAATTAATGAGCTTTTACTGTGAAAAGATTATTAGGGAGGGATTGAAATGAAAAGTATATTAGAAGAGATCTATTATGGTAATTTGAGACCAGAAGAGAATATTGTCCCTAAAGATTCGGAGTATCGATCTATTAACAAGGAGATTACAGTTAATATCGAAAAATTTCAGAAAAAGCTCTCGGAGGATGACTTTAAACAGTTGGAGGAACTATTAGATATGACGGATCAAGTTCACTCTATGCATTCAAAAGAGGCTTTTGCGAGTGGATTCAAAATTGGGACGTTGATTATGATCGAGAGTGGTCTCACAAGCTAATGCGTTCAACAAAAAAATAGATAATTTGTGTAAGTATTGAGATGTTTTTTAGATAAGTAGTGGAAACGATAAATTCTATGCATTATGCTTGAGAAACAAAAGGTATACGAATTGATTTTGTAATGAGTTATATTGATTTCAAAGGTAAGGTGAATTTAATTGAATAACACAATTTTAGGTAAAGTTTTTACACAGAGGACTTTTAAGGATTTGTTAAATGGAAGAGAAAATGAGAACTACACTGCTTGTATGAATAAGTACTTAAATAATATTGGAAGTATTAATAACATTTTTGTTGTTGAAGAGCTTTATAATTTTTTGAAAACGAGATATCGTAATGAATATTATTATAAAAACACACTTCTTAATAAGTTATTACTTGGTAAACATAGTTTGAAAACTACTGTAGCATTAAGCGAAATTCCTATTGAGAAATCTAAAGCGGATTTTATTCTGATAAATGGTAAAGCAGTAGTTTATGAAATTAAAACAGAACTGGATTCTTTTGATAGATTGAAAAGTCAGGTTAATGATTACTATAGTGCATTTAATCATGTATGTGTTGTAACGTGTGAATCAAACTATAATAAACTAAATAATTTATTGAATTATACTCCCGTAGGAATTTATGTGTTAACAAAAAAAGATACACTTAGTATTCGAAAAAAACCTATTGAAAACAACACAATGCTTAGTCATCAGGCTATTTTTAAGTTATTAAGGAAAAGCGAATATGAAAGAATTATAAAAAAAATATTTGGTGGAATTCCCCAATCTAACCAATTTGATCATTACAAAAACTGCTATAATCTATTTATGAGCATTGATATCCATCTTGCTTATAAATTCGTATTAGAAGAGCTAAAGTTACGGAATGTTAAGGAGGTGGAGTGGTTTAAGAGTGTCCCATTACCTCTTAAAAGTCTAGTTTATTTCTCAGATTACAAAAAGAAAGATTATGTTGAACTTAGTGCATTTTTAGATAGTGAATATAGGGGGTAAAAATATGTATTTTCCATACCTAAGAGCCAAGCAATTTGAATTAATAGCATTAAGAGAGTTATTGGAGAACAAATTAATTGGAGAGAATATCTTTCCTATTATAGAACCTTTGAAACTCTCTCCAACATTGATAAAAACGATGGAGCATTACACTAGAGAAAATCGACTACTAGGGATTGTACAAAATCCAAAAGTCGGAAATTTTTTAGATAATTTCGATGAGGGAAATGAGAATAGATTTTCTGAAGCATACAAAGAAATTATGCGTAGTCCATATCTTGTTAATTGTTATGTAACAAACGAAAATTTCAAAACAGAATTAAATCAGCAGTTATCATTAGAAAATCTTAATAACGATGAAATTATTCTTATTCATGATTCAAGAGAATATTTAAATGACTTTTCCTTAGATTTTTCAATACTTCATCCTAAGTATAATCTTGTCCCTGATGAAAGTATTTATAGAAGAACGGTTAAAAAAAATAGGATACTGTTTAGAGATAAGTTTATCAAGCAATCAAGAAACACGGATTATACTAAAATAGAAGACGAATTTTATTCAGATGATCATTTGTACTTTATGGATGAAGGTTATGAGGGATTTGCTGATTATTCAATTATTGGAGCAGAATATAGCGAAGCTGGATTTGCTCCTTATGCTGTAGCAATTCATATTGTTTATTTTGACGTCAATAAGAATTTAAGAATCAAGCATTTTGTATCGGACTCGAACAAAGATACCAGAGATCCAGCTGGAAAATTTGGAGAAGCGCTAAAAAAATTAGTAGAGTGTTACGAACTTTCCTCCATTAACACTTACGGACTTAACCAATTTCGATATCATTATGATAACGGGACTTATCCGGGATTAGGAACAGTGAAAAAACTTTCTGTAATGCATCATTTTGAATTAATTAGTCGTTATTTGGATGAGGTGAAACAATGATTTGTTGTTCATTTTGCTTCAAAGACCCTGAGATAAAAGATGTCATTAAGTCATTGCATAATACAGGTGATTGCGAAGTTTGTGATAGACGAAATACTTTTGTCTATGACACTACAGAGCCCAATAAGGATTTAATTCAATTATTTGAAGGGCTTCTTGAAGTTTATAGGTCTACGAGCCTGCTTCCAGAAGGTTTTCCTAAAGAAGAGCGTGATTTTCTGCGCAATGATTTGTATGAAAGATGGAATATTTTCAATATTGATAAAGAAAAGATAGGCCCATTAATGAAAAGTATATGTTTTCAGAAATATCTTGAAGATCCAGATCTCTTTGATGAACCTGTTGGAATTATTTCACTGCACAAGGACGACTACATAAAAAACTCAATATTAAAAAATAATACGTGGGAGGATTTTGTTAAAGGAATAAAACATCATAATAGATTTCACACTGACTACTTTAATCTGGATGTTTTTGAACTTTTTCTAAAATTCTCTCAAAAATCATATTCAAAAAATGAAACTTTTTTCAGAGCAAGAATTTCTAACTCAGATGGATTAACTTTAGATAAAATGGGCGCTCCTCCTATGCATCTTGCTTCAGATGGGAGGGTCAATGCATCAGGTATTAGTTGTTTGTACGTATCTGATGATAGAGAAACAACTATACGAGAAATCAGGGCGGGAGCTCATGATTACGTTACTATAGGAAAGTTTAAGTTATTGGAGGATATTACTATAGTTGATTTGATGAATTTACATCAAATAAGTCCCTTTAAAACAATTGATATTATTGATTTTTCTCAGCATGCGGTTAACAGAAAGCATTTAGAAAAGATAGGTAGAGAAATAGCTAAACCTCTTAGAAGACAGGATAGTGCATTGGATTATCTTCCTACACAGTATATAAGTGATTTTATTAAAAGCAGAGGTTTTCAAGGGATTGAATATACAAGTACGTTGCACGAAGGAGGGAGAAATATGGCAATATTTAATCAAGAATTGTTAGAATGCACAGAGGTTTCAGTAGTCAAAATTAAAGAAGTAAATTACAGTCATGTGCCTCAAGTAAGATAATAATAAAATCATATTGTTATTTTGCATGTAGGGGGGGAACTATCTTGTTCAATATCGGAAATGAAGGATCGTTTGAGACGTTTCCTGATTATTCTAGGGCAATATATGAGGGAGATAGCCGGTGCAGTAAAAGAAATGGATCTCGAAGAAGAGATTACGCTCAGTAAATACATAGCATTGACGCCACTCGATCTTGCCTTAATCTGCAATCAACCAGAAGTGGTTAAGTTGTTGGTGGAGCATGGAGTTAATCTGAATGCCAAAAATAAACCGTCTATCCTGATGGCAGTATTTGAAGAGTTCTTGGCAGATCCTGTTTCAACTGTAGAGCATTTCTTGAATTAGGTGGATTGTATACGAACTTTCTATTAACCTCTTTCCTATGAACATATGGAAGAGGTTTTTACCATTATGAACAGCCAATATAGGAAAAATATCATATGAAAAATGAACTATGTTAGTGCGTATTAAGGTTAGAAATGGTAAAATATCAATGCCTAAACATGGAACAAGTAGATGAAAGATAATTAAATATAGGAAATAGTGTAGAATCAGTGTTTTAGCAAAAAAACTTTATAGTAAATTATAGTAATCTAATACTGAATTGAGGAATTAAACATGGCGATTATTGACGTAATTAAGTATGATGGCTCACCTGATGTATTTGCTTGGAAACATCCCGAGACTGAACTGGGAACATGGACTCAGTTAATTGTGAATCAATCTCAACAAGCAATTCTTTTCAAGGATGGAAGAGCGCTTGATATGTTTGGACCCGGAAGGCATACGCTGAGTACTGCGAATATCCCAATCTTGAACCGTCTCGTTAACCTTCCGTTCGGAGGAAAGTCACCTTTTGCAGCAGAAGTATGGTATGTCAATCAAGTAAGCGCATTGGACGTTAAATGGGGAACGGCGAATCCGATTCAGATCCAGGATCCCAAGTATAATATTATTGTTCCCGTAAGAACATTTGGACAAATGGGAATTAAAATCTCGGATTCACGAAAATTTTTGGTCAAGCTTGTGGGAACACTGCCTGAATTTAACCAAGCTAATATGATTAATTACTTCCGTGGGTTGATTATCATGAATATTAACTCCATGTTGTCATCATATCTAATACATAGAAAAGTAAGTGTTTTGGAGATCAATGCATATATCGCCGAGATATCACGACATTTTGCAGATACGGTAGCTTCTACTTTTGAAGAATTTGGTATTGAGTTAATCAACCTGTATATTCACAATGTTAATCTGCCTGAAGAAGACCCTTCCGTCATTCGATTAAGAGAAGCGTTGGCACGCAAAGCTGAGATGGATATTATTGGGTACACATATCAGCAAGAACGTTCGTTTGATACGCTTGAAGGTGCAGCGAAGAATGAAGGAAGCATGCAGTCAGACATCATGGGCGCAGGGCTTGGTATGGGGATGGGAGTTGGTCTAGGGGGTTCTTTCAGTGGCGAGATGTCCCAGATGTCTAAAGTGATGTCTACGAAGGAAACGCCTGCAGTAAGTATATGTAAGCAGTGTCATCATCCGAACCAGGAGAACAGCGCTTTTTGCAGCAAATGTGGCAATTCATTAGCTGAAAAATCCGCAGCGACAACTGATTGTAACAATTGTGGACATGCCTTGCCACAGGGAACCAAATTCTGTCCTAACTGTGGTGACAAATACCATGCATGTCCATCATGTGGGGCGGATAATGCGGAGAACGCATTGGAATGTATCCAATGTCATCAACCGATGCCTAGCCCATGCCCTAACTGTAACCATATGAATTCCGGTCATACAAAATTCTGTGGCAACTGTGGCACAAGTTTAAGCTTGAAATGTAGTCGGTGCCAACATGAAGTAAAACCCGGCCAGAAGTTCTGTCTCGATTGCGGAAACAATCTGCAAGAAGGAGGACAGGCATAGTGATGGTAAAACGGAGCAATCTCTTGATTTTGGATGTCGTCTATTTGATATGCATGTTAGTATCGTCAATCGTTTCTTTTACGGTGTTTAATCATGCGCTTCTATCGTTTTCTTTTTGGATGAATCTTGTTGCTTCTTATGTAGCGATTACGGCAATTTGGATCTACGCACGGTTCATCATGCAAAATATGGATCGGTTTAAACGGTTTGTTCCAGGTTACACAGCGTTAGGTGTAGTATTGGTTATTTATCTGATTTGTGTGATGATCTACACGTTGTTAACAGGTTCAGCAGATCATGCGCTTCGTTGGTTCGTATTGTTACACACGGTAACGATTGCGATCGCAATTATTTTGTGCGGAATCATTATGATCTATATTCAGAGTGCGCGCCGTCATGAAACAGATGAACATACAAAAATCGCAAACTTACAATTAATCGAAAAAGCCTTACAGCAATTGCTTCATACCATGGTGCAACATTCCGTCCTAACTGTGGAAGAGGAGCGCAAAACCGTTCAGTCATTAATTGAACTTGTAAAGTATAGTGACCCAATCACTCCGGATTCCCTTGAGAAAAATGACCGCCAGATCTTGCTGGACATTGAGTTGATGAACAGTGAGCTTGCAAATCAGTACGAAGCAGGGGAATTGGTAAATAGTGAACGTTTTGCTTCGCAACTATCCCAGTTAAGGTTCCGTTTGAAAGAGCGCAATCAACAGATTATGACAAGCAAATCATAAATTGCAGGAGGAAATGCCGTGAAAAGATTTTTTGGAATTATATTAATTATCATTTCGTGTCTGACGATCCTGTTCTCTTTAATCATGCTGTCTGAAGGAACGGAGATGGCCATTTTTAGTACAATTGTGTTTTTTATACCAGGGGTTATCGTACTTGTTACGGGAATTAAAATGTGTGGTCGACCTAAATCTCGTTCTAACACTGATCAATACCATCACAATTCTAATGATAATCAATATTACGAAGATCAGCATAATGAGAAATATGAAGAGAAAGATGAACTTCAAGAATCTGTAGCCGTGAATTGTTCAGGGTGTGGGGCCAAGGTAAAGGTATATCCTACTTTGTCTGCGGATTGTGAGTATTGTGGAACGACAATGAGGATCTCTTAAACTGCATAGCTGACTCAATGACTTCTTTTACGGATACTTGTAATATACACAGCTAGGTGTAGTGTGATGTTTTAAGGAGGAATCGTGTTGTTAAGGAAGTTATTTGGACTCTTTTTTATGTTTTATGCCATTGCGATCCCGATTGCCATGTTTAATGCAAATAATTTCAGAGGTACTAAAAATCTCATTGCTATGGCTGGATTTATGATCGTTGAATTTTTGTTTTTATATTTTGGTATTAAATTGCTTAGGAAAAAACGTGTCCCGGAACGAAAGTTTTATGGAGGAGACTATGGAGGTCATCTTGATCGCGAAAATGTGAATCCGCATACTTATTCAAGTTACAATAGCAACACCGTGAGTTACAGTAGTCATAATACAATTAACTATACAGAGATCAATTTTTCAGATAAGGAAAACACTGAAGAGAAAGCCGATGAAAAAGTTGAAGAGCCACAAAGGCCTGTTTCAGTGAGTTGCCCGGGGTGTGGGGCGAAGGCAAAAGTGCTTCCTAAGCAATCAACGGATTGCGAGTATTGTGGAACAACAGTTGTAGCAACTTAGAACGGTTCAGAATGGATACGAGAAGGATTAAGCCTGATTCCTATGGAGTCAGGCTTTTTATCTCTTCAATTTAGAATCTCTAAAAGACTCTCAAACGATCAAATCGTCATATAATTCCACGTGAGTTGCCTTAATGTGGTCCCTTTAATGAAACGTTTCGAATTCACATTTATTAATAATCCATATTATATTCAGCGCTTGTAAGCGTTCTATTTTCTTGTTTACGGAAATGGGAAAATTATGATAACATATACACGAAACGTTTCGAATCCATTTGAAGGGAGAAAATCATGAAAAAAGTAAAACAATTCAGCTTCATTTTAACTTTTTGTCTATTAGCTAATCTAGCTTTAACTCCTATGGCTTCAGCAGGTAACTCAAACCATTTAATTGGATTTCGAGCAGAATTGAAAGCGATTGCATATAAGACCTATACGTTTTTTGAGGACTATACGGATCAGAACACTGGCTTGACTTACGATGAAGTACGGCACACTGAAAACGAGACAGAAGAAGCTAAACGTACCTCGCCCACAAACATCGCAATGTATATGATGAGTACCGTTTCAGCGCAACAATTGGGCATTATTTCGAAGAAAGAAGCTGTACATCGCCTGCAAACGACTATAAATTCCCTCGAGAAGTTAGAAAAGTGGAACGGTCTATTTTATAACTGGTATAACACAGATGACGGTTCGGTGAAGAAAGATTGGGGCCAATTTATTTCCCAAGTCGATAATGGCTGGTTATCCGCTGGTTTAATTGTTGTTGGGCAAGCCTATGAAGAACTTCATGGGGAAACAAGCAAGTTGGTTACAAATATGAATTATACTCCGCTATATGATCCTGAAGTCGGCCAATTCCGCGGCGGTTATGATGTGGCTAAAGGAGCGCTGACGGACCACCATTATGGGATGTTTTATACGGAACCACGTGTAGGCAGCTATATTGCTATTGGGAAAGGTGACGTTCCTCAAGATCATTGGTGGAAGATGTATCGCACATTACCTCAAGAATGGGATTGGCAAGCTCAGATTCCTCAAGGCAAATCCGTTAAGTACGATGGAGTGGATGTGTTTGAAGGAAGTTATGTATACAAGGATAAAAAGTTCGTACCAAGCTGGGGAGGCAGCATGTTTGAAGCTCTTATGCCCGGTATGGTCATAAAGGAAAAAGACCTGGGTACTCAAGCTTTGGGATTGAACAATCAGCGTCATGTCGAATTGCAGATCGAATACGCCAAAGAAAAAGGGTATGCCGCATGGGGCTTCTCACCTTCTGCCACTCCGACAGGTTACAGTGAGTTTGCAGCAACGCCGTTAGGTACCTCAGGTTACAAAGATGGAGCAACGGTAACAGCACACGCAACATTCCTTGCTCTGGATTATGCCCCAGAAGCTGTTCGAAAGAACATTAAAGCTTTAAAGAGCTTCAAAATGTTTGGCAAACATGGGTTCTATGACTCAGTCAATGTTGAAACGGGAGAACTTGCAAAAGCTTATCTGGCACTGGATCAAGGGATGATTATGGTGTCGATTGCCAACTATCTTCAAGATGGAGTTATACGCGATTATTTTCACAGTGATGTGATAGGGCAGACGCCAGAAGAATTATTGAAAAAAGAAGTGTTTTCCATCCAATGAAGGAGAGGAGAACTTGTTATACCGATTGTTCAAATGGAACGAAGCAGCGTGTTTTCTGCTTCGTTCCATTTGCATTTGTCGACCATCGGGCCTTTTTTAAGTTAATTGGACAATCATAGCGCAATGGCTTGCCGTTCACTTGATGAAATAGTCATCAAAACTTGAAGACAATACGGATTGGAGAGGTAAATAAACAGCAAATGTTCGCATTCCTGCTCCGTGACCGTCCACACAGTACACATCACCAACTTCGGGGATCATGGATGTTCCTTTTGTTCTGCACCATTCGATGCTAAGCTACTTGTAAACCAAGTACTCTGCAGAAGTAATAATAGATGAATTATATCAAAGTCATTCAGAGACTGCCATTTTGGGATAGAGTCGAAAAGGCTTGAATACTTTTATAAAAAAGGAACGATGTCTATGGATACAGGTATGAGCCGTAACAAAAAACTGGGTGAGTTTTTGAAATCACGGAGAAGCCGCATTCAACCGGAACAAGTTGGATTGTCAGGATCTTATGGACAGCGGAGAACACCCGGTCTACGGCGGGAAGAAGTAGCGGTGTTGGCTGGTGTCAGTGCAACGTATTACACATGGCTCGAACAGGGCAGGGAGTTGGCTGCTTCACGTGAAGTGATGCAGAGTATAGCGGATGCGCTCCGTTTAACCCCGGAAGAGAAGAGTCATCTGTTTGACTTATGGGACCCTAATACGGAACATGAATTCCTTGCTTCGTATTCGCAACTGGAGCCAGGTTGGCAGAGTATTATTGGTCAGTTGACCCATCCTTCCTTTATTACCAATGAACGTTCTGAGGTACTTGCCTGGAATGAAGCTGCAGATACGAACCTCTTCAACTTCTCGTCGATGAATGTGAATGAGCGTTTAATGATGCGGATTTTATTTCTGGATACAGCGCTCAGGGAGCGTATGCACAACTGGGAGGAATTCGCGCGGCACTCGGTAGCGGTATTCCGTACTTATTATGACAAGTATACGAGCGACCCCGAATTTAGCAGAATCGTGAAACAATTAAGTGAAGAAAGCGTGGACTTCCGAACGATCTGGAACCTGCACCAAGTTGAGTTCAAACAAGTCAATCGTGTGCTGCTTGAAACGACAGATCGGGCAGATGGCGTTGTGCATGCATACGATATCTTTTCCATGAATAATCTGAACAGTCAATCAGGCATTCATTGTTGTATTTACGTTCCTGTTGCCATATAGAAAATTGATCAAACTGGTAATTTCTTTACTAGCATAAACAGAGTGTGGTTGGGATCTCGGGAGTGAAATAGAATGAACTCAAGTTCATACGTATCTAGTTGACGTTTCTATTTCAAGATGAAAAGAGGGAGCCACATGCTCAAAACAAGAACACTGGGAAATGATAAATTACAAATATCTGCGCTCGGCCTGGGTGTGATGATGATGCCAGATAATGACGAATCGGTACATACCATTCAGGGCGCGCTAGATGCAGGAGTTACCATGTTTGATACGGCGGATCTGTACGGAGCGTATGAAAAACAGCAATTTGGAGGGAATGAAAAACTGCTTGGGCGCGCGCTTCAAGGTCGAAGATCCAAGGCAATCGTTGCCACCAAATTTGGTATAACACACACGCAGGGCCCCAAGGGAGATCCAGCCTACATCAAAAAATCAGTAGATGCGAGTCTCTACAATCTGGGAATGGATTATATCGATCTGTATTATCAACATCGTCCTGATCCGAATACACCCATTGAAGAGACGGTAGGCACACTTTCCGATCTGGTTCAACAGGGGAAGATTCGATATATTGGTTTGTCCGAAGCGCCAGTAGAGATCATTCGGCGTGCACATGCTGTTCATCCGATTACAGCGTTGCAGACCGAATATTCATTATGGAGTCGAGAGCTTGAGGATGAGATTATGCCTATCCTGCATGAATTGAACATTGGCTTGGTTCCATACAGCCCATTGGGACGTGGCTTCCTGACAGGTCAGATCCGTTCAATAGAAGATCTGCCGGAAGATGATTATCGTCGTCACTATCCGCGTTTCCAAGGTGAGAACTTTCAGAAAAACCTGGAGGTAGTTGGCTTGATTCAAGAGATGGCTAAGCAAAAAGGATGTACAGTCTCTCAACTTGCTCTGGCCTGGTTGCTTGGAAAGGGAGAACATATCGTTCCGATCCCGGGGACTCGCAACCTGGATAGAGTTCATGAGAACTTAGGAGCGCTGCAGGTTTCGCTTACGGATGATGAGATGAACCAGATCGATCACATATCACCTCAAGGCATTGCAGCTGGAGGCAGATTCCCTGGTCAAGTCTAGTTTGTTTATACATGATGCCAAGCAACCTAAAGTTCAGGATTAAAACACTATATAACATGTGTCAACGGTATTATCTTTCTATTCTCCGGCATACAGTACAACAATGAGATGTATGCCCAAGGAGGAGAAATGATCGTATGATAAATCCGATTTTGCAAGCCCCGAATGTTCCGCTGGCAGCCGATTCCAATGCGGTTGTCAATTATCAGAGGGATTCACGCAACTATGTAACCCAGTTGTTTGGAGAACAGCTGCCGACCATTGCGAATGGGTTCTTCAACGTGTACTTAAGCAAAGGAATCATCGTGCAGCCGCACTGGCACACCAATGTCACGGAGATAGTTGTGGTCATCACCGGTGAAGTTACAGCATCAGTCTTTAATCCGTTTACGCGTGAACGATTGACATATCGTCTGAAACCAGGGCAGGTTGTGGTATTTCCGAAAGGCTGGTTTCACTGGTTTGTCGCTGAGACAGATGATGTATATGTATTAACAATCTTCGATCAACCAACGCCTGATATTGTGTTTGGAGCGGATTTCTTGGCAGCTACACCGCCGGAGGTGGCTCACCGTGCGTACTGTTTGGATGAGGAGGCATATGCGAGAGCTGTTGCTTCTATTAAAAATGATGCGATTCTGGGCCCTCCAATAGGGTGTGATACGCAGGTTTCTGATCAATCGACTTCACCCTCCAAGACGTCCGTGTCACCATCCAATAAACAGGAGTCTTAATTCAAGCTTCCTTATTCATGATCAAAGTACAAAGCCTGTAACTGGAGAATAACAGTTGCAGGCTTTTTGATGTGTCGATGTAATAATTGTATGAAGTCCAGGGGATTGACATTATATTAGAAAATAATTTAAAAGCCTGAGTCAGTGTGTTACGTTCTCTGTTAATATAGTATGAACATCCAACAAAACGGAGGACTCATGAATGAACATATCAGAACTGAATACGCTTGAAACTGCAATGAGTTATGCACCGATTTTGATGTTTGACAGAGCCGAACCCTTTTATCCTGATTTTGTTGGCATTTCTGTGTTGCATCAATCTGGGCCTTCACCATCGTTCAGAAGAGACATTAAGTTTCCGACCGAGGCAGTACAATATGTAATTGAATATGCAATCTGGTGGGATTATGAGATTGGACATCTGTATGAAATGGAACATGTATGGGTTTATGTGGGTCATGACGGAGAGGTAGTAGACTGTGAAGCCAGCTTTCATGGGAAGGTGCTGCGCGGATTGTTGAAGGAACGGGTCAATGTGATTGGACGTCATGTATGTCTGTACTCGCAGCCTGGCAAACATGCTTTCTCGCCACTTCCGGTTGTATTTGAGTTACTGCCAAACCTGTATAGTGCAGCAGGTGCCGAAGCTGGATGTGATGGGCTGCTTGTGAATGAGTTGTTTCAAGATTATTTTGAAACGAATGAACAGATCAATGCTCAGGTAGAGCGTTATCTGTCGACCAAAGCATTTGTACCTACCATGGAGTTTGAAGAATATCTACTAAAACCGGAGATGTTTATGACGTGGGATAATCTGTTTGGTATTATTCCGCACAGGATCAAGGACCGCTTAATTGAACTGGAGCAGTTATATAACACATAAGTAATTAATTTTAAACGGGTTTTATATTAATTTAAAGTATATTTTTTTCGCTTCAAAACCAAACTTTGTTGATTCGGGTTTGGTTTTTTTTATGGGAAAATAGACTCAGAATGGGTGAGCTATTATTAGACTTAAGTCTTGAAGTATTGAGTGTGTACAGAGAAATACATCATTTTTTTGCATGGAAAATGATATTTGTTATACGTATGAACTATATAACTTCTTATGTAAATATAAGAAGATCATGTCACATGAAATTTTGTATGGAGATGTAAGTGTAAGTCGATGCAGAATTTGGATTATACGTATATATGTAAATAAAAAATGAGATTTAATAGGTAAAAAGTATAATTTATATTAAAAAGAAGATTCTTTATATCTGAAATAAAAATTCATAATAGTGCAAATTTATAGAAATAAAAATCTCCTATTCAGTTTTAATATATTTATGTCGAAATAGATCGTAAGTTGTCTGGAGCGCGACCTAGAGAAGGGTTTACCAAGCGTTATATACATAACTGGACACTACGATGCCTAGGAGGAGATTACATGAAGTGGTTTGGGAATTTGAAAACAGCAACAAAGATTATCTCAGCGTTTTTAATTGTGTCGATAATCCTTGCGGCGCTTGGCGTCTACTCTGTAGTAACATTGAGAAGTACGAATGAACGAATGCAAGAGATGTATAACAACAATCTAATCTCAGTTCGTGAGCTCTCTTCAGCTCAGGTTGATTATCAGAGATTACGAGTTAACGTACGTGATTTGAATTTCGAAACTGTAGCAGCAGAACAGACCAGAATTACAGAAAATATTGCCACGATTCGTCAATCCATGGAGGAGCGACTTGCTACGTACCGTCCTCTTGCGACTACCCCGGAAGAAACGGAATTGCTTCGTAAGTTAGATACCCAATACAGTAGCTATATGAAACTTTATGATCAAGGCGTCACTATGGCGCTATCAGAGGATGATGCAGCTTTTATTGAATTCCTGAAATCGACATTGAAATCACCTGGTGATGAGATTGTAAAAACACTCGCGGACCTGGTGAATCTTAATGTAACGTTGGCAGATCAGGCTAACACGAAGTCTGAAGAAGCCTACACAACGGCCTTTACCGTTACAATTGTTATGGTTGTTGCATCAGTACTCTTCAGTATTCTGATCGGTTACATTATCTCTCGTTCCATTTCCAAGCCACTCATGGCCATGTTGGGTCTGGCAACGGAAGTCGCTAACGGAAATCTGACTCTCCAGTCAGACATTTCCAGCAAAGATGAAGTGGGTCAACTGGCCGCAGCTCTGAATCGTATGGTCGACAATCTGAAAGAGTTAATTAACAATATCGTGATGAACTCCCAAAGTGTTGCTGCTTCTTCGGAACAGATCTCAGCCAGCACACAGGAAATTGCGAGCACCAGCACGAGCCAATCCAGTGAGGCGGGAAATATCTCCGAATTGTTCAAGGAGCTTTCACTTGCCATTAACTCCGTCGCTGCAAGTGCGGAAGAAGCGGCTGAACTGTCCAACGATACGGTGAAGACTGCCCGTGAAGGTGGACTTGTTGTACAGACTTCATTGGAAGGTATGAAGGCTGTTAATACAAAAATGACCAAGCTTGAAGATGATTCTCGTAAAATCGGTGACATCATTGAAGTGATTGACGATATCGCTGAGCAGACCAATCTGCTCGCGCTGAATGCTGCAATTGAAGCGGCACGTGCCGGAGAACAAGGACGAGGGTTCGCCGTAGTCGCAGATGAAGTCCGGAAGCTTGCCGAACGAAGTGGCGAGGCGACCAAAGAAATTACAGCCATCATCAAAGCAATGCAGGAAAATACGAGACAAAGTGTGCAAGCCGTAGCAGCCAGTGTTGAGCAGTCTTCCATGACTGGACAGGCGTTTGATCAGATCATTGATATGGTCAATAACTCTTCACAGAAAGTAAACGAAATTGCTGCTGCATGTGAAGAAGAAGCAGCCCAAGCCGCAGAGGTGATGAGCTCTGTTGAATCCATCTCGGCTTCCAGTGAGGAATCCGCGGCTGCATCGGAAGAGACTGCGGCAACGTGCCAGTCTTTGGCACATCTGGCGGAAGAGCTGGCAAATTCGGCAGCGGCCTTCAAAACAAATTAATAAAATTGAATTGAGGGTGAATTGATGTCTTCACTTCAGAAGGAACAATATATTGAACTGTCTGTAGGTGCAGAGACCTGTGCCATTCGAATTGAAGAAATTCACGAAATTATTAAAATGCTCAGCATTACAGATATCCCATTCAGCCGCCCAGAGATCAAAGGGGTAGTTAATCTGCGTGGCAAGGTTGTATGTGTGATGAGTCTGCGGAACCTGCTGGGTATGCCGGATGAACCGGACACCAGAGCCACACGTATTATCGTAGTTCGACATCAGGAAGAATATATTGGCTTGATCGTGGATCGCGTGAACAAGGTAACCACATATTCGGACATACATCCGCCAACTGGCGGATATGGTCGTAACCGTGAAGATTTATTCCATGGTGTGGGTCAACAGGAAGACAAGCTTGTGGACATTTTGAAACTGGACGAAATATTGGGCGGTTAGGGAGGTATATACGAATGATGGATTTGTCTGCCTACCGTGACATCTTTATCGAAGAACTGAATGATCAACTGGAACGTATGGATCAGTCTTTATTGGCATTGGAGCTTACGCCTTCTGTAGAGCTGGTTCAGACGCTGTTTCGGGCAGCCCATACCATCAAGGGATCGGCATCCACAATGGATTTTCGTGAATTAAGCGACCTCACGCATGAAGTGGAGTATGCTCTTGAATGGGTCCGGGAGAAAAAACCGGAGATGACTTCGGAGCTAATTGATACGTTGTTCCGCTCTTTGGACGCCATGAAGGTGCTTCGTGATCAGTACATCCGTGGGGAAGCCTATGCGGACTTTCGAGCGGTAGTACGAGAAATAAAGGATTTAATTCAGACCCCGGCAGTAGTCGGGCAACTTAAAGTACCTCAATTGCAACCAGCAGAATCGGTTATGGCACAGGTGGCTATTGTATCAGGCAAGCAGTTATTGTCCCTTCATATTGTGCTGGAGCAGAAGTGCATGATGAAAGCGGCCAGATATCATATTTTGCGACAACGTATTGAGGACATCTGTGGTACGCTTGTCGCTACTTCGCTCATGGAGAGCCAACCGGGCGCGCAGAATGAAGATGATCACTATGGTCAGTTCATCATCATCGTAGCAACATCGAAGGACCCACAGCAGCTTAAGACAGAGCTGTCTTCAGACTCGGATATTCATAGGCTGGAGATCGATCCATATCTGCTGGAATCCAATGAGGTTGCAGCGACTTCTGCACCACTTGAATTAATCTCTGAAACAGAGCAAACGAAACCAAGCTTGCCTACCGTGAATACAACTGGTTCGGATGAGAAAGTGAAAGCTGCTCAACCTACAGTTCGTGTGAATGTTGAGCGTCTGGACCATTTGATGAATTTGGTCGGTGAACTGTTAATTGATCAAACATCCCTTGCAGATCTGAGTGGATCGGGCGCGCGTAAGGAGTCTTCTACACTCATCCAGAGTATTAGTGGTGTATCCGATCATATGGGCAGGGTGATCAAGGAACTTCAAGAAGGTGTAATGAAGACACGGATGTTACCCATTGATCAACTATTCAGTCGCTTCCCGAGATTGGTTCGTGACCTTTCTCAGAAGCTGGGTAAGGATCTGGAACTGGTTATCCAAGGTGGAGAGACTGAGCTTGACCGGATGATTATTGAAGAATTGAGTGACCCGCTGATCCATCTCATCCGCAACAGTGCAGATCATGGCATTGAAAGTGCAGAGGTTCGGGCGGAGAACGGTAAACCGTTCAAAGGACGTATTACATTAACTTCGTTTCATGAAGAAAATCATGTTGTCATTCGTTATTCGGATGATGGCAAAGGTATCGATGGTGAGAAGATCAAAGCTTCCGCCTTGGGCAAAGGTATCATTAGTGAGGAACAGGCTGCACGTCTAACAACACAGGAAGCTGTCCATCTCATATTTGAGCCCGGTTTCTCCACAGCTTCTTCTGTCAGTGAAGTATCGGGGCGTGGTGTTGGAATGGACATCGTGCGTAGCCAGATCGGACGGCTCAACGGTATCATTGATATTGATACGGAGGTTGGTGTTGGCACCACGTTTACGATTCGTCTACCACTTACTTTGGCGATTATTAAAGGTCTGTTAGTCAAAGTATCGGGTCGTGTTCTGATCTTGCCGATGTATAATGTTGCTGAGATTGTTCGAATTTCACCTGAAGATATTCAGATGATCCAGGGGCAACAAGCCATCCTGAATCATGGACGAATTGTACCTTTTCACCGACTATGCGACAGGCTCAACTATCCACGAACGGACCGTAAATCCAAAACCATTCCATTGGTGATCGTGCGTTCCGTTGATAAAATTGCAGCTTACGCAGTAGATGAGATTATAGGAAATCAGGAAGTCGTTATTAAGACGCTAGGTACGTATCTGGGAGCGATGAACCATCTATCTGGCGCAACGATTCTCGGTAATGGTAAGGTTGCCCTTATCTTGGACGCGTCCTATCTGGTGAGTCTTTAATTGTTAGATAAAAACAAACATGATGCAGGCCAAAGAGCCTCATCATCCATAACTGGATGGTGGGCTCTTTGTTGTACCTTTTGACATTGTGATCACTCAGGATTTGAAAATGAGATCCATAAACCGGTTGGCAGCCAGAGAAATTGGCATATTACGTTTGGTCATAATCCCCACATGGGAAGGGGGGAGCGGGACATCAAGCTGAATTTCGAAGAGAGAACCTTCCTCCAGCTCTTTGGAGATGAACTCACGTGTGACATAGGAGATCCCCAGTCCTCGACGCGCAAACTCAATCAACAGATCAACGCTACCAACCTCAATCTCAGGTTTCAACGTGTAATTATAGCTGTTAAACAACTCGGTAATAGCCATCCGAACCCGGCTGTTCCGGGAGAAGAGGATAAGTTGATGCTCGAGAAGCATCTCAAGTGTCATGACTTTACCCTTCAACTGAGCATAACGTTCCCCAGCTACAAAACAGTCCTTCAACTGAATACTTTCCCTGACTTCTAGCTGTGGATCAACAATGGGCATCCGAACAACACCAAGATCGATCTTGCCTTCTTTCAGAAAGGTAATCACTTCCGGCGTGGTTCCATGACTTAGATGCAGCTTGATGTTAGGGTACAAGGTGTGGAATTCCTCTAGATACGCCAGCATGTAATGCTTGAACAGGGAGTCACTGCCACCAATCCGGAGTTCACCATTGTCGAGATTCTTCAGTGCGGCCATTTTTTCTTCCGCAAGTGAGATCAGAATCTGGGATTGTTCAATATAGGAGTATAGACTGGCACCTTCCTGTGTCAGCGCTACACCCTTGGAATTTCGATAAAACAAGGTAAGACCAAAGCTCTCTTCCAATTGCTTAATGGCATGACTGACGCTGGGTTGAGTGATATACAGTGCTTTCGCAGCCTGTGTCAAACTTCCCGTTTTGGCGGCCCAATAAAAGACTTTATATAGTTCGTAATTTGTCGTCATAGATGTGGTCTATAGCTCCTGTGAAATATATTAATTACTTGTATGGCTATAAAACGTATTATAGTGTAACTACAACAAAGAAACCAGAGTTACTTGGAAGGAGAACGGTGAGATGGAACCAACTACCATTGTTTTATTTGGTGCTACTGGCGATTTAGCCAAAAGAAAAATATATCCTGCCTTATATAACTTATATCTTGAGCAGAAGCTTCCTGAAACCTTCTCATTGATTGGTCTGGGGCGTAGAGAGTGGTCTGATGAATTCTTTCAGGCACAAGTGGAAAAATCATTAAATGAATTTTCCAGACGCCAGGCTGATCCTGAAGTTGTGAAGTCATTTGTGAAAGCTTTCCGCTACAGTGTATTGAATATAAGCCATAAGGAAGATTATATAAAGCTGTTAGGATTAGTTGAACAAAGAGAAGCTGAGCTTGGCATTCCGTCCAATCGCTTGTTTTATCTCTCGGTTGGTCCGGAATTTTTCGAACCGATTGCCGAGAACATTCAAGAAAGTGGACTGGGTTCCACAGAGGGCTGGAAACGTCTCGTCATCGAGAAGCCATTTGGTCACGACCTGCAGTCTGCCAGAGACCTTAATCGCAAATTAAGCGAATCTTTTACCGAGGAAGAGATTTATCGGATTGACCACTATTTGGGCAAACCGATGGTACAGCGTCTGGAGACGTTGCATCAGAGTAACCCAATCATGAAGGCATTATGGAACAACCGTTACATCTCCAATGTTCAAATTACGGCGAATGAGACTGTAGGTGTTGAAGAACGTGCATCCTATTACGATCATGTTGGTGCAGTGCGAGACATGTTCCAGAATCATATGTTGCAATTGCTCATGATGATGGCGATTCAGCTTCCATACAACAGTACTTCCGAAAAAGTTGGATTGAAGAAAAAACACATTATGGAGTCAATTCAGCCGTTACAAAAACAAACTGTGGGCGCAAACATCATTCGTGGACAGTATGCAGAAGGTAACATTCAAGGTAAACCGGTAAATGCGTATGCTGCTGAACCGGGCGTAGCCGAGAATACGATGAATGACACATTCATTGCTGCCAAATTGCAAATTGATGATTTCTTCTGGCGCGGTGTTCCGTTTTACATTCGCACGGGTAAAAGAATGAAGGAGAAATCAACACGTATCGTGATTGAATTCAAAGAACCTTCAGGACAGACAAATGTGCTGAAAAACAAGGGTTCCAAGCCAAACCTGCTCGTCATAGAGATGAGTCCGGATCAGAGCATGACATTGCAACTGAATGCAAGTGATCCTGAGAATAAAGGTGAATTCAAACCGGTTCATATCGATCTTTCTCCGGATAAAGGTGACCTCGCGGAAGCTTACGAAAATCTGATTCGTGATGCCTTGCTGGGTGATCCAACTTTCTTTGCCCACTGGGATGAAGTAGAATTGTCATGGGCGTGGGTGCAGCCAATTCTGGATGCATTCCAAGAAAATCTGTTACCACTTCACCTGTATCCTGCGGGTAGCTATGGACCGGCTGAGTCAGATACTATGCTTGAAGAAGAAGGTCACCACTGGTGGTTTGATGAGTCGTCGGATCAGGAGTCTGTAGTTACAGATAGCATCCCCTTGGCAGTTAATGCAAATCTCTAAACCAAAATAAAAAAAATATATCTGGAGGTAATTAAATCATGAAATTTTTTATCGATACAGCTAACGTGGAAGATATCCAAAAAGCATACAAAATCGGCGTATTGTCTGGTGTAACAACAAACCCATCTTTGGTAGCCAAAGAGGGCGTGAAATTCGAAGATCGTATTGAAGAAATTTTGCGTTTGGTACCTGAAGTGGAGTCCGTTTCTGCGGAAGTGACACCAGATGCCCTTACTGCTGAAGAAATGATCGCGCAAGCAGACGAATTGATCAAAATTAACAACAGCGACAAAAACATTACGATTAAATTGCCAATGACACTTGCGGGACTGGAAGCTTGCCGTTACTTGACCAAAAAAGGCGTGAAAACCAACGTAACATTGATCTTCACTGTGAACCAGGCGCTTCTGGCTGCTCGTGCTGGTGCGACATATGTATCCCCATTCCTGGGACGTCTTGATGATATCTCCGAAGATGGCGTACAATTGGTTGCCAAAGTTGCCGAATTGTTCCGTACACATAACCTGGATGCACAGATTATTGCTGCTTCTGTAAGACATCCGGATCACGTTACACGTGTTGCAATGGCTGGAGCACATATTGCTACTGTTCCATTCTCCGTCATTGAACAAATCTCCAAACACCCGCTGACAGATCAAGGTATGGACAAATTTGCAGCGGACTGGAAAAAAACAGTACAATAATCTATAACCATTCATTCGTTTCAACTTACTATATAAATAATGGAGTATTGGGAGGACATAATGAGTAAACAACAGATTGGTGTTATTGGATTGGCAGTAATGGGTAAAAACCTGGCTTTGAATATTGAAAGCAAAGGTTTCTCGGTAGCGGTATTTAACCGTTCCCCGGAGAAAACGAACGATCTTCTGAAAGAAGCAGAAGGTAAAAACCTGACAGGTGCGTTCACCATTGAAGAATTCGTGGAATCCCTGGAGTCTCCGCGTAAAATTCTGATCATGGTGCAAGCAGGTAAAGCAACAGATGCAACGATCGAGCAACTACTTCCTCATCTGGATCAAGGCGACATTATTATCGATGGAGGTAATGCTTACTTCCCTGACACACAACGTCGCAGTAAAGAGCTGGAAGAAAAAGGTTTCCGCTTCATCGGAGCAGGTGTATCCGGTGGGGAAGAAGGCGCACTGAAAGGCCCGGCAATCATGCCAGGCGGTCAGGAAAGTGCTTATCAGTTGGTAGAACCGATCCTTACAGCGATCTCTGCCAAAGTTGGCGATGACGCTTGCAGCACATATATCGGACCAGACGGTGCCGGACACTATGTGAAAATGGTGCATAACGGTATCGAGTACGGAGATATGCAGTTGATTGGTGAAGCTTATCACTTGCTCAAATCCGTATTGAACGTTTCCGTTGAAGAGTTGCATGAGATCTTCACCGAGTGGAATCAAGGGGAGCTGGACAGCTACCTGATCGAAATCACGGCAGATATCTTCTCCAAATACGATCCAGAAACAGGCAAACCAATGGTTGACGTTATTCTGGACGCGGCTGGACAAAAAGGAACAGGTAAATGGACAAGCCAAAGTGCGCTGGATCTCGGCGTTCCATTGTCCATGATTACGGAATCCGTATTCTCCCGTTTCCTCTCTGCGATGAAGGACGAGCGTGTAGCAGCTAGCAAAATCCTGAATGGACCAGCGACTGAAGCGTTCTCCGGCGACAAAAAAGCGTTCATCGAGAACGTGCGTAAAGCATTGTTTGCAAGTAAAATCGTATCCTATGCACAAGGATTTGCACAAATGCGTGCAGCTTCCGATGAATACGGCTGGGATCTGAAATACGGTAACATTGCCATGATCTTCCGTGGCGGCTGCATCATCCGTTCGCAGTTCTTGCAAAACATTAAAGAAGCATATGACAAAGATGCAGAACTCAAAAACCTGCTCTTGGATCCTTACTTCCAAAACATCGTTGAATCTTATCAAGGCGCATGGCGTGAAGTTATAGCGGCTGCTGTAAAACAAGGTATTCCAGTACCTGGCTTCTCCAGCGCACTGTCTTACTACGACAGCTACCGTACAGAGCGTTTGCCAGCAAACTTGCTGCAAGCTCAACGTGACTACTTCGGTGCTCACACATTCAAACGTGTGGACAAAGAAGGTTCATTCCACTTCCAGTGGATGGACACAAACGAGTAATTTTAATTCCGAAAATAAAGCATTCCTGCGGTTGTCTTTGAATTTAACTATTCAGGGCGACTGCAGGAATGCTTTTTCTGGTTTATGGTACGAATTTGAATATCATCAAATTGTAATAAAATGTACCTATCTGGCTTTTGCAAACAGGTGATCTGACCCTTCAACTACGTTATACTTGTTCAGACGGACTTGTGTCCGTGATGAAGATTCAGAATACAACTTATTGACGTGGAGGTTAGACCGGGCATGTTTGTATTAGCGGGTATATTGTTTTTGTTTGTATATGGTTTATTAGTGTTCTACATAGGCTGGAGCGGTTGGAGTTGGATGAAACCTGTCGTGTCCGCCAGATTTCGGTGGTTGTATATTATAGGGCTTGTATTCCTTGCCATTTCCTTCATATTGGCACGATTATTTGGAAGCATTTCGTTCCTCGGTATTATCGGTTCTTACTGGCTAGCGATCTTCTCGTTGTTATTGTTGATCCTGCCCGTCGTTCACCTCACGATGTGGTTGCTGAGATTAACTCGTATTCCTAGACATCACACCCAGAAATGGGCGGGGGTCGTTACGCTGGTGCTGTTAGTGTCCACATTAGGTTATGGAATCTTCAACGCCTACAGCCCGGTAGTCAGAACATATAATATCCAGATTGATAAAAAAGTAGAAGGTGTAGACAAGCTCAACATTGTCATGGCTGCCGATATGCACTTTGGACTTCTGTCTGGACCTGCACATGCCAAACGCATGGTGGAGGAAATTAATGCACTGAAGCCGGATCTGGTGCTGTATCCAGGAGATATTATTGATGACAATCTGGATATGTACCTCAATAGCGGAATTGCCGATATTATCAGTGATATTCAGGCTCCATACGGCGTCTATGCTTCACTCGGGAATCACGACAAGTTCGATGGTCCGATTGAAGATCTGATTGCTGCGCTGGAGAAGAGCAACATGCAAGTTCTGTACGATAACAAGATTGTTCTGGATGACAAGATCACCCTCATTGGACGGAAAGACCGAACAGAGAAGGATCGTGCAGAAGTATCTACGTTAATGCAAGGTACTGACTTGAACCAACCGGTACTTATGATGGATCACCAGCCGTATGATCTGGATATTGCGGAGCAAAACAATATAGATCTGGTGGTATCCGGCCACACCCACCGTGGTCAGATTGCACCGGCTCAGTTCATCACACAGGCCATTTATGAGAACGATTGGGGTTATCTGCAAAAGGGCTCCATGCACTCCATCGTAACGTCAGGATTTGGATTCTGGGGACCTCCGATTCGCACAAGCAGTCGTTCGGAGATTGTACAGATTAATGTGACGTTCCAGCAATGATGAAAGGCCCTTCGAAAGAAGGGCCTTTTACTAACTATAGTTTTACCATTTTCTTGGATTTGAAGTTCCATTCGTAAACTTCCCCTGTGTACATGTGTATGTAGTAAAGGCCATAAGTTACTTCATGTGTTTCTCTGTCAGAGTATGAACGCATTACATAATAATCTCCGTCTTTTGGTTCCTCATCAACAGTTAGACTATACATTTCGATTTCTTTTTTTATTTTTTTATATAACAGTTCAAACGCTTGATTCCCTGTTAATTTAATTAATGGTTGTTTGCCGATGTACAGATTATTTGACTTTAAAGCTACGTTCTCACCGAGTGCAGTACTTATACTTCTAACTGGTACATATGTAGTGTTGTTATAGGTTATTGAATTAGCTGTCAACTTCTTTGTTCCGTCTACATAAATATTTACTTTCTGTAGTAAAGCTTTTATTGGCGTTCCTGATGCTGCATAAGCTGTAACTCCTGTAAGCATTGATCCAATTGTGATACCAATGAGTAATCCTTTTACTTTGTCCCTCACGAATAAATCCCCTTTATCTAAAATTACTTCCTATCAATTAAATCATTTCTCTATTTAAGGTGAAAAATCCTTCAAAACATTTACTTTAGTTATAATCTCATACAATTCAAGCGATGAGTCGTTGGGAATATTTCGTTTGAATCTGCATCAAAATGTGAATATTAAAACATATGAACCCCTTAAACGTGGAAGCGTAGGGAAATGACTCATATAAGGGAAAGAACCGGAATAGAGCATTACTATTTTTTTGGTTGACACCGTTTTCAGGTTATGATAAATTAGATCCGAGGCTTGTTACCGGTAATGCGGGCAAAACCACTATGGAAATGATTTTATTATTTCTGTTTTGGTTTTGCCCTTTTTTATTCCTCAAAAAAAACCAGGTGGGTCCATAATGATTATTAAACAGATATTTAATAACAATATTGTCAGTACCGTGGATGACAAAAATCAGGAACTACTGATCCTCGGCCGGGGTATCGGATTTAAGTTCAAAGCTGGCGATGAGATTGATGAAGAGCGGATTGAGAAGGTATTTCGTCTTCAGGATGCATCAATCTATGAGAAATTCAAATCCATCGTAGCTGAAGTGCCGATTGAGATTTTGCAGGCAACAGATGATATTGTGACACTGGCACGAACGCAATTGAACAAAACCATCAGTGACGGGATCTATGTCTCGCTGTCTGATCACATTCACTTTGCTGTTCAGCGCTTGGAAAAAGGAATGATTACTCGTAATCCACTTTCTTGGGAAGTTCAGCACTTCTATAAGGCGGAGTATGATGTAGCCAGAGAAGCACTGACCTTGCTGAAGGAAAGACTGGATATTGAGTTTCCCAAAGATGAAATCTGTAATATTGCCTTGCATTTCATCAATGCGGAAGTCAATGATTCCATGAACGATGTCACCCATCTGATGCAGCTGTTGCAGGAGATTATGAATATCATCAAATATCACTTCAACGTTGAATTGGATGAAGATAGCGTCAATTATTTCCGCTTCATCACCCATTTGAAATATTTCTGTCAGCGTGTCATTACACATTCTTCACATGATGATGCTGAGGAGTATTTATATGAAGTGGTTCGGAAAAACTATCCGGAGACATTCAAATGTATTGGCAAGATCGAGACTTTTATCCATAAGAACTATCAGTATGACATGACTCACTCTGAGCAGTTATATCTAACGCTCCATCTGGAACGTTTGATGAAAACCAAGCGGGACGAGAAGTCCACGCAATAGAATCAAATCACAACTGGATATCCTATGGGCTTGTTACTGTTCAATCAGGCAATACCCGAATGAGATGGCGCCATCCATATGCGCTAGATTCGTTCGGGTATTTTTTATTGGAAAAATGAGGAGGAAAACATCATGAAACATCAGGAAACGGCGCAGGAAATCATTAAAGCCGTTGGGGGAACAAACAATATTAACTCCGTTTATCACTGCGTCACACGTTTGCGCTTTGATCTGAAAGACAACGAGAAAGTTGATAACGGCTCACTCAAGAAACTGGATAAGGTCATGGGAACGAATATTTCCGGCGACCAATTCCAAGTCATTATCGGTAATGATGTGGCAAAAGTATTTGATGCCATGGTGAAGGAAAATCCGGCAATCCAGCAAACTACAGAAAATAAAGAACCAAAGTCGGATAAAAAACAAAATGTCGTGCTGAAAATTTTTGAAACAATCGCAGGTGTCTTTGCCCCGATGCTTCCAGCGATTACTGCGGCAGGTATGCTCAAAGGATTACTTGCACTATTTGTATCCGTAGGTTGGATGTCTGCCGGAACGGATACGTATCGTATTCTTTCAGCCATTGGTGACGGCGTATTCCACTACCTGCCTTTACTGATTGCAGTCAGCGCTGCTCGTAAATTCGGCAGTAACCCGTTTGTTGCGATTGCCCTAGGTACGGCACTCATGTATCCAGACATGACAGCATTGTTATCTAGCGGTGAATCAGTTGGATTTTTGGGAATCCCGGTTACAGCAGTAAGTTATGCTTCATCGGTTATCCCGATTCTTCTTGCAGTATGGTTGATGTCCTATGTTGAGAAATGGGTTGACCGCGTTATCCCTGCTGCACTCAAGCTGCTGCTTGTGCCGCTGATTACCTTGCTTGTTATGGTTCCGGTGACACTGATTGCGATCGGTCCTTTGGGTACATTTGTAGGTAGCGGATTGTCTGGTGGTATCAACTGGCTGCTGAATGAAGGCGGATTGATTGCAGGTATTGTTCTTGGCGGCGCGATGGCGCTCATTATTATGACAGGAATGCACTATGCACTTGTGCCGATCATCCTGAGTAATATCGCTACACTGGGCTTTGATAAATTCTTGCCGTTGACCTTTATCTCCAATATGGGTCAGGCGGGTGCAACACTCGGCGTATTCTTCCGGGCAAAAGATAAAAAACTCAAAACCGTGGCATTGTCCACGAGCTTTACAGCGCTGATGGGTGTAACGGAGCCAGCTATGTACGGCGTAAATATGAAATACAAAAAACCATTTGCCGCAGCGATGATTGGTAGCGCAGTGGGTGGCGGATTCGCCCTTGCTTTTGGCGCGAAAGCGTATGTACTTGCGGGTAACGGTGGTCTCCCAGGACTTCCTTCCCTGATCGGACAGACCTTCTGGTATTCCTTTGGGGGTATGATTTTGGCCTTTATCGTGGGTGCGATCATGTCTACGATATTTGGTATCAAGGAAGAAGAAGGAGACGCAGAGGCGTTGGCTCAATTCTCACCGGGTGCTTCTACTGCACCAGCGAAAGTAACTTCCAATGACGCTGCAACCGTAAATGTAGACGACATGGGCGATCCAACACCAACGAGTGATGCAGTAGCTGTTGCACCGATGACAGGTAAATCCATCCCGCTCAAAGAAGTCAACGATCCAACATTTGGTGATGAATTGATGGGTAAAGGTGTAGCATTTGTTCCAACGGTGGGCGAATTGGTTTCTCCAGTGACAGGTACCATCATGAATGTGTTCAAAACAAAACATGCGATCGTTGTCCGCAGTGATAACGGAATGGAATTGTTGATTCATGTTGGAATTAACACGGTGAAGCTGCGTGGACAGTATTTTGATGCACATGTTGCTACTGGAGCACGTGTACAGGCTGGAGACAAGTTACTCACGTTTGAACTGGCCGAGATTGCAAAAGAATACGATATCACAACCGCTATGGTTGTTACCAATACGGCTGATTACAAGCAGGTTCTACCTGTGAAATTGGGCGAAATCACGATGGGTGAAGACGTCTTGAAAGCTGAGATCTAAATGGTCCGTCTTAGGACTAACAATATTAACAAAAGAAGGAGAGATTCGAATGATTAATCGACAAGGGTTCCCGGAAGGTTTTCTATGGGGCGGCGCTATTGCCGCTAATCAGGCTGAAGGTGGATTCGACGCTGGTGGCAAAGGATGGTCGACAGCCGACATGGTTCCTTATTTTGAGAAAAAGGACTACACCAACCTTAGAGAACTGATGCATGTTACCAGTGCCACGGTTGAGAAAGCAATGGCACATCATAGTGCAGAAGGTTATCCGAAGCGTTACGGGATTGATTTTTATCACCGTTTCAAAGAGGATATTGCATTGTTCGCCGAACTGGGCTTCAAGACATTCCGACTGTCCATCAACTGGCCGCGTATTTTCCCGAATGGTTATGATGCCGAGCCCAATGAAGAGGGACTGCGTTTCTATGACGAAGTGTTCGATGAACTCCGGAAATACGATATCGAACCACTTGTAACCCTCTCGCATTATGAGATGCCTATGGCACTTGTTCTGAAATACAACGGCTGGGCTGGTCGCGAAGTGATTGGACACTTTGTGAGATATGCCGAAACCGTGATGAACCGATACAAGGACAAGGTCAAATACTGGTTGACGTTTAATGAGATTAACACAACCATTATTGAACCGTTCACAGGTGGCGGTATTATTGAAGACCGGGTTGAGAACACGATGCAGGCTTCTTATCAGGCACTTCATCATCAATTTGTAGCCAGCAGCCTGGTAACAGAGAAAGCACGTCAGATTAACCCGAACTTCCAGATCGGATGTATGCTTGCGCGTATGATTCACTACCCGGCGACATCGAAGCCAGAGGATGTGCTGCAAGCACAGATCGATAATCAGCTGAACCTGCTGCATACGGATGTACAAGTTCGTGGCAGTTACCCAACGTTCATGGCTCAGTACTGGGCAGAGAACGGGATTACGATTGTCATGGAACCGGGAGATGAGCAGATCCTGCATGAGCACACGGTTGATTTCATTTCGTTCAGTTATTACACATCCTTGGTGTCCGCAGTGAACCCAGAGGAATATGGAGTGACGGGGGGTAACCTGTACAGTACGATCAAGAACCCGAATCTGGAGCGTACAGAGTGGGGCTGGCAGCTTGATCCGATCGGTCTGCGCGTTGCACTGAAAGAGCTGTATGACCGTTATCAATTGCCACTGTTTGTGGTGGAGAATGGCCTTGGCGCGAAAGATACGGTTGAAGCAGACGGTTCTATCAACGATGATTACCGGATTGATTACCTGAGAAAACATATCACACAAATGAAAGAAGCCGTTATGGACGGAGTAGACCTGATGGGATATACCAACTGGGGAGCGATTGATATCATCAGTGCATCCACTTCGGAAATGTCCAAACGTTATGGCGTGATCTACGTGGATCAGGATGACAACGGACAAGGCACATTAAATCGTTATAAGAAAAAGAGCTTTGGCTGGTACCAAAAAGTCATTGCCTCGAATGGCGAGAACTTGGAATAGATTAATCTATATAGGCACCCCGGGCGTAGCTGGTATTATGGCGCCGGGGCGCCTTTTTTATATGATCGTGTAGTATTCTCATCAACGCTATTGGCATTTCAAGGTAAAAAAGATGACTACATAACATACTGGATGGTATACTGTGATCGTATTGGGGGAGGGGTAACCATGAAGAAGCCTATTATTGCTGTAGATATGGATGACACGATATGTCATCTGGTCAAGCGGGCTATATATCACAACAACCTCAACTTCCCGACCCATCCGCTTCGCTACGAGGATATGATTCATTGGGATACATCCCATTTGCGTCATCCAGAGAGCACGCACGATGTATTTTATGGTCGGCCGGGTTTGTTCGAGGAATTGGAGTTATACGACGAGTATGTTGTAGATGAGATGCGAAAGCTGAACGATGCCTATGATGTTATTGTTGTAACGGCAGCGGAACCAAGAACAGTTGTTGAGAAGTGGAACTGGCTTCAGCAGCACATGCCTTTTATAACCGCAGAACAGTTTATTACATGCAAAAGAAAAAACCTGCTCGCTTTTGATTTGCTTATTGATGATGGGGCACATAATTTGATTCCAGCGCATGAGGATGGCAAAAAGGTCATCTGTATCCCGCATCCATGGAATATACAGGAGCGTGAGCAATACAACTTTCCGTTAATGTCTTCATGGAAAGAGGCCAAGGCATACATAGATGAAGTGTTACAGGTTGTTGGTGTCTGAAAGTAAATCTTATTGTCCAGAGTGCTGTGCTCTGGATTTTTTGCGATAGGCGAGAGGTGTTTCGCCTGTTATTTTTTTGAATGCAGCATAGAATGAATCCATATCCCGATATCCGACCAGCTCGGCAATCAGACTGACTTTGTGCTGTGAACTCTTTAGAAGTTCGCAGCTTTTTTGTATACGGAGGTGTTGCAGGTAGCTGCTAAAGGTCTGACCGGTATGTCGCAGAAACATTCGGCCAATTTGTTTTTCGCTAAAGCCCGATACACGTACCAGATCAGACATCCGAATACGATTGCCTAAGTGTTCCTTGATATAGTGAAGGATGTAATCAAGACCGGTGGAATGATTCTCTTCATCATGATCCTTTTGATAAAGTTGTCTGTAGGTCATCAATACCAACTGGCTCACCAGGGTGTATAACATGGTAGACGAACCGATTCCCTGAACGGATGATTCACGATATAGCTTCACCATTACTTCTTCAATCCGGTCGTTGTGATCCACAACGGATATATAAGGAACCTGATTTTGTTCCAGATCCATCAGATGTTGAATGATTTCTTTTTCCTGAATGATTGCTGTCAGCGTGTGGATCAATTCAGCATTAAATAAGCAATTATATATAATTAACGGATGCTCGGTTACGTTGGTGCTGACAGGACGAAAGACATGAGGAACGCCGACAGGAATGACAAACAGCATCCCCTTTGTCACCGGAATGACATCTTCACCGATATGATGAAAGCCCTTTCCTTCGGCAACATAACTATACTCAATAAAATCATGTGCGTGAAAAGGGAGTACAAAATCTTCAGAGCAACGATTGACAAAAAGTTGCAGATGATTATGCAGAAAGTATTCGCTTTTCATGAGTTGTACAGATGAATTCACAAGCAACCTCCTCGCACAGATGGCTGAATCACCGGATGAAATAGTCCTGATTACCGGGTATTTAGGGCAACAGGATCGATATAATTATATCGTAACGCCGAATGGGAAGCCAAGATGGAAAGGACGATCTGCTAATGTTCAACGTGAGTCACCTTCGCTGTGAGTATAGAATCAATCCGATAGGCCTTGATGTCCAATCACCGAGATTAAGCTGGCAGTTACAGTCTGATCGTCGAAACTGCATGCAATCCGCATACCAGATCCAGCTGTCCCTGTCAGAAGATTTTGATGAGATTGCATGGGATTCTGGCAAGATAAGCAAGGATCAATCCATACATGTGGAATTAAACCATTTTCAGCCTTCTCCGCAAACGCGATACAACTACCGAATTCAGGCATGGGATGATGCAGGAAGTGATTCGGGCTGGTCCGAAACGGCTTATTTCGAGATGGGACTTATGGATAGTCATAACAAGTGGCAAGCAGTATGGATCACAGCTCAACCATCAGATGATGGAGATACGTCATGCCCACGTATGCGCAAGCATTTTAATGTGAAACAACCTGTTACGTCTGCCAGAATATATGTGACAGCACTTGGATTATACGAGTTGCATATGAACAACACAAGAGTAGGAGAAGATTATTTTACACCTGGTTGGACCTCTTATCGTAAGCGATTACAATATCAAACCTATGATGTAACTCATCTACTTCAGGATGGGCAGAACATATTAGGCGCTTATCTGGGTGATGGCTGGTATCGAGGGTATCTCGGCTGGAACAAAGAACGGGAGATATTTGGTCCAACGTCCGCATTGCTGCTGGAACTGCATATGAAATATGCAGATGGTTCGGAGGAATGTATTCTATCCAATGGGGAGTGGACGGCTGCTCCTAGTGCCATTCGCATGTCGGACATCTATATGGGGGAGACGTATGATGCACGAATGGAGTCCGATTGGTCGGATTCATCTCAGACGAATTGGTCACCCGTGAACGTACTGGAGCATCCCAAAGATATCATCGTTGCGCAGGAGAACGTACCCGTCACCCAAGTAGAACAACTACAGCCAATCGCCTTGTTAACAACACCACAGGGAGATCGTGTAATAGACATGGGGCAGAATATGGTGGGATGGGTGAGATTCAGCATTCAAGGTGAGGCGGGTCAGACGGTTGAGCTGCACCATGCTGAGATATTGGATCATGAAGGCAACTTTTACACCGATAATCTTCGCGCCGCCAAGCAGTGTATTCGCTACACCTGCAAGGGGGATGGCGTGGAAACATTTGAACCGCATTTTACGTTCCAAGGGTTTCGCTATGTGAAGCTGGTTAACTTTCCGGAACACGTCCGTCTGGATGAATTCACCGGAATAGTGCTGCACTCGAATATGGAGCCAACAGGTCAGTTCTCATGCTCCAGTCCACTGGTGAACCAACTGCATCACAATATATTGTGGGGGCAAAAGGGGAATTTCCTTGACGTGCCGACAGACTGTCCACAGAGGGATGAACGTCTCGGGTGGACTGGCGATGCACAGATGTTTGTCCGCACATCTTCCTACCTGATGAATACGGCTCCCTTCTTTACCAAATGGCTGCGGGATCTGGAAGCGGATCAGGGAGAAGATGGAGGTATTCCATTCTTCGTTCCGGATCTGAGAAGTTCCACCACAGAAGGGTGGGGAGACATCAGTCATTCTTCCGCCGCTTGGGGTGATGCTGCAGTCATCTGTCCTTGGACCATCTATGAGATGTATGGGGATGCCAGATTACTGGCCGAGCAATATGAGAGTATGAAGCGGTGGGTTGAATACATTCACGTGCAGGGTGACAATCCGTATCTGTGGAACACGGGATTCCATTTTGGCGATTGGCTGGGACTGGACTCCAAGCCCGATAGTTATGTCGGTGCAACGGACACGGATTATGTGGCAACTGCATTTTATGCCTATTCAGTGTCGTTAACTCAAAAGGCAGCTGAGGCACTTGGAAAGACAGATGATGCTGAATATTACAAGCAGTTGCAAACAAACATTGTTCATGCGTTTCGAAATGAATTCGTGACTCCAGCCGGCAAAATTGCTGTTCCTACGCAAACAGCACATGTTCTTGCGCTCCAATTTGACCTGCTGGAAGCGACTGCCCGATCTCGTGCTGTTGAACAATTGGCAAAACTCGTGAAAGAGGCGGGAAATCATCTTACTACAGGTTTCGTGGGCACACCTTATCTGAATCCGGTATTGAGTGATGCAGGTCTTCACGACCTGGCTTATACATTACTTTTTCAAGAGGATTATCCGTCCTGGCTATATCAGGTGACTCAAGGCGCAACGACCGTTTGGGAACATTGGGATGGGATAAAAGAGGATGGAAGTCTCTGGAGTGCTGATATGAACTCATTTAACCACTATGCGTACGGAGCGATTGGAGAATGGTTGTATCGTTACGTTGCCGGCATTCGGTCCGATGAACATCAGCCAGGATTCCGAATGGTGCATATCGAGCCGCAACCCGGACCTGGACTGGATTGGGTGGAAGCGAGTCTGGAGACGATGTATGGTCAAGTTGCTTCAAGCTGGCACCGGCTGGCGGAGGGTGAAATGGAGATACGGGTGCATATTCCCACCAACACGAGGGGTACGGTACGTCTTCCTGGAGCAGGTGCACAGATCGTTCTGGAACAAGGGAAACCATTGGATCAGATAAGTGGTATTCAGGATATTCAAAACATTGGAGGCGATGTTGAAGTCACACTTGGATCTGGGAGTTACCAATTCACTTACAAAGACACGGATGCGAAAAAGGATCGGGATGTTCAAAAGTCTACATTGACAGAGTCCGTATAATGATAGAATAAGCCGTAAGAAGTATAATTGAAGAGGACCTGCACACGCAGGTCCTTTTTCGAACTTGTTTGAGAGTGAATTTGTTGTTTTTGAATAATGAAAGGAGCATGACCATGGCAAAACCTACATTTAAAGATGCGCCTTTGCGCCGTGAGATTGAGGATCTGGCTAAGCAAAAGGATCACCATACATTGGCCTGTTGGGCTGCGGAGTGTGCGGCACGTGTCTTGTATATATCTGAGAAGAAGACGGAGGATATCCGCGCCCGTGATGCCATTGATGCAGGAAGAGGTTGGATTCGTGGAGAGATTTCCATGGTTGACGCTCGAAAGGCAGCTTTTGCAGCTCATGCTGCTGCACGGGAAGCCGATCATGTCGCTGCCTCTGCTGCATCTCGTGCGGCGGGACACGCAGCTGCAACGGCCCATGTGAAAGACCATGCGGTACATGCCGCAACGTATGCAGTGAAAGCTATCTTTTATGACTCTTTGAAGGAAGAGCAAGAACGTCGTGTCCTGGAAGAGAGAACGTGGCAATATCAATATCTGTTGGGAGGATGTAATGATCATGGGGAAAGAACAAGTTAGATTAATTAAACCATCAAAAGCCTATAAGGATGCGTATCTGGCATTCTATGAAGACTGGGTCAGAAGTGGAGAATTGATGGTACCTTGGGTCATTTCCAAAGATCCTTATGCGTTCGATGAGATGTTGGCATTTTTGCAGCGTAATGAACAAGGGATCGACATCCCGGAGGGCTGGGTCACAGACAGTACATATTGGCTGGTCACGGAGAGTCAACAAATCGTGGGTGCTGTGAATATAAGGCATGAGCTTAACGATAAATTGTTTAACAGTGGAGGACATATTGGATATGGTATTCGTCCAGGAGAGCGGCACAATGGCTATGGTTCCGAAATTCTCAGTCTTTCTTTGGAGAAAACGAAAGAGCTTGGAATTACCAAAGTATTGGTCGTATGCGATGCGGTTAATGATCCTTCCAGAAGGGTTATCCTTCGAAATGGTGGCACTCGGGATGAAGACTATGTGGAGTCCAATGGCAACGTTGTTGAACGATTCTGGATAGAAAATGTCGAATAATGCAGAATAATGATGTAATATAACGAAAATAATATGGATTATGATTGTATTACCCTCGTGTGCTGATTAAAATGAAGCATAGAATCTGGATTGCGGCCGGAAACTATCATCCCATATCAGGCACAAGTGAGGTTATCTTTATGAATCAACCGGTTAATCGGCCCCGGCGAATTGAGTATCTGGATCTCTATCGTGCTTTTGCCATCATGGCAGTGGTAGCTATTCATGCAACTTCAACAGCAGTTGCGCATTACCCCAAGCATACATTAGATCATGATGTGTATTACTTCTGGAACACGTTTTTGCAATTTGCCGTTCCGGCGTTTCTATTTCTGTCGTCCCTGGTCTTGTTCTACAACTACAGCTCCAAGGTGAATGAGAAGGGTTGGATGCTCGCTTTTTATAAGAAGCGCTTATTTAATGTATTTGTACCTTATGTGGTGTGGTCCCTTATTTACTTTGCCATTAAACAATTGCTTGCGGGCAAAGAACCTTTGACCCATAGTGTTCAATTTGCCAAACAATTAGTGATGGGAACTGCTCATACGCACTTGTACTTTTTTCTGATTATTCTTCAATTCTATATCGTTTTTCCATGGCTTCTGTCCCTTACACGCCACCGTTTGTTTAATCGTTATTTGCCATTATTCTTTATTGCGGGCCAAGCGATCTTCTATGCACTACATTTGCAGTTTCACTTCGAACGGACAGGAAGTTTGTTACCCAGTTATCTGATCGTGATTGGATTTGGCGCATGGGTTGGGTTGAACTTTGAGTGGGCATTGAACAAACTGTATACTCACCGTTATATGCTCATAGCTGCGTTGTTAGGTGGAGGTGCCATTTTTATATATGGTAATGCTTATATCAAAACCGCTTTTGCTGCATACCCGGTTATTACCTATACCGTGCTGTTCCTGTTCCGAAATCTGTTTACCTTGTCAGCCTGCCTGCTCCTGCTGATTTTTAGTGAACGAATCGGCACAGGAAAACATACCGAGGTTCGAAAAGCTACGCGTATTCTGGACTCCTTGGGTACAGTCGCGTTCGGTGTATTTTTAATGCACCCACTTGTACTGCTCTTCTGGAGACGTGAATTCACAGATGACCTGGCTCGGCACTTTAGCGTAGGCATCATTCTATCTTATGTTGTGGCGCTCCTATTCTCATGGATCTGCGCAATGGGATTGCGCCGGATGAAGTGGGGATGGGTACTGATTGGACGTTAAGTTAAATTAAACATATACAAAGTTAAGATAAGAGTTTCAAGCCCTCACGCCTTGAGGGAATCACTTGAAACCTCTTTTTTATTTGCGCTAAAGAAGGTATCATAGAGTTTAATGTCCATAAAATTGAATTAATGGAATGACACTACCTCGTCAGGAGTGATCGAAATGAAATTGGTGATTATTTTTGGTCCGCAGGCTGTGGGCAAAATGACGGTCGGTCGGGCAAGAACTGGAGAAGATAACGAATTTAAAATTGTTTCATAACCACATGACCATTGAATTGGTGTCTCCTTTCTTCAGCTATGGCACAGCACAAGGCAAAAGACTGGTGAGTCTGTTCCGGCAGGAGATTTTTGAAGAAGTGGCAAAGAGTGATTTGCCGGGTCTGATTTTTACTTTTGTATGGGCGTTTGATCAGGAGCAAGATGGAGAGTACATCCGTAAGATTAGCGAATTGTTTGCATCTAATGGAGGTCAGGTCTGTTATGTGGAACTGGAAGCCGATGCAGCGGAAAGACTAGAGCGCAATAAAAGTCCGCATCGCCTGTTGCATAAACCAACAAAGCGTGACATCGCGTGGTCTGAGCGAGATTTACTTGATACGATGAAGCAATACCGAGTGAACTCGGAAGCGGGAGAAATCACGCATGAACACTACATAAGGATTGATAACACACACAAGAGCCCGGACGAGGTGGCAAAGTTAATTCAGGAACGATTTAATTTGTAATCTGAGAAACATCTATTTTAGCAAAGTAGATGCTTTCTATGAGAGGGGCACTACATCATGTACTTTGTTATATTTTTGCTCATAGGACTTGTTTTATGTTTTCTGATCCCATTTGGTCCAATAGTGGCCGGGGGCATTATTTTTGCACTTGTTGTAGACCAATACCGTCAGACGATGCATATGCGTGAAGATATCCGGGATATCAAGAATCATCTGGGGCTACTGAACAATAATGAGGCAAAAGAGTACGAGTTGGATAAAGAATATACGCAAGTTGATCAATTGAGTTCAGAAGAAATGAACATGATTAATCGAAGAATCGAAGCGGAACTGGAAAAAGACAGCAAAAAACAATAAACCGTAAATCCTTGTAAAAAAATTCTTGATTTGCTTACTCCTGTGAGTATATTTACCTAGATCGGGAGTCATGCTAATTCGATATTAACTTTTTGTTGCACTGTGTAGAAGTTTGTAATATTATGAGGGAAGCGCGTACAACATATCGGGTTGTAACTGTTGAATCAGGCAAAGCCGTATACCTTGAGAAAAGGGATTGGTTTGTCTTTTTCTGTATATTGGAGTGATAAAGTGAAAATCGAGAAGGTGCTGAACAATAATGCTGTAGTTGCAATGAATGACGAACAGGAAGTTATTATCATTGGCCGGGGGATTGCTTATCAGAAGCGGGCGGGTGATATGGTTTCCGAGCAGCATATCGACAAGATATTTACTTTACAGAATGAAGATATTCAGGAAAACTTCAAGGCATTAATCTCAAGCATTCCTCTGGAATACATGAAAGTATCCGAGGAAATCATCGCTTACGCCAAATTAAAACTTGGCAAGAAATTAAATGAGAGCATTTACTTACATCTCACAGACCATATTCACTTTGCCATTGAGCGGTATCGCAAGAATCTGCCCATACGCAACGGTTTAATCTGGGAGACAAAGCAGTTATACAAAGAGGAATATGAAGTCGGAATGGAAGCGCTCAATATGATCTGTGATCAGTTTGGTGTGATCTTGCCCGAGGACGAAGCCGGTTTTATGGCACTTCACTTTGTCAATGCAGCTTTGAACGAGGAAATGCCCAACATCAAGAGTATGACGCAGGTCATGCAGGAAATCCTGACAATCATCAAGTATCATTTCAAGATTGATTTTGATGAGAACTCACTGACATTTTATCGCTTTGTGACACATTTGAAGTTTTTCGCCCAACGTTTGGTGAAGGGAAAACATTACAAGAGCAACAACGACGATGAACTGTTCCTGATGATTCAGAAAAAGTATCCAGCAGCGCACAAGTGCTCGGAGAAAATCAAGAAATTCATTGAAAGCAACTACACGTATCAACTAACTGACGAAGAATTAATGTACTTAACGATTCATATTGAGAGAGTTGTGAATGCAACTTCTGAATAATCCCATAGATCAGCTTGCAGGGTTGCAACCACTAGGGCAAAACCTGAACGCTTGAATGACAGAACATACCGTTAACCGGATGTTCCATACATTCAGATGTTCAGGTTTTTTTATTCTCTCCAATATGCTCCGAATCCGTGTCTAGCCAGAAAGGAAGAAAAGACTTCATGAAACACGAACAATTAGCCAAGGACATTCTGTCAGGTGTTGGTGGAAAACAGAACATTAACAGCGTGGTGCACTGCGCGACCAGACTTCGTTTCAAATTAAAAAATGACAATAATGCCAAAACAGACGAACTCAAAAATTTACCCGGAGTTATAACGGTAATGCAAAGTGGGGGGCAATACCAGGTCGTTGTGGGTAACGAAGTGTCTGATGTCTATAAAGCCTTGTTACAAGTGGGTAATATGAATGCGGATGAACCGGTCTCAACTGATGATTCAGAATCTTCCGGTAAAAAAGAGAGTCTCTTGGGTCAGTTTATCGACTTGATCTCGGGTGTATTTACACCCATTCTCGGCTTACTTGCTGCTACAGGGATGATCAAAGGTTTCCTGTCCATGTTTACTTCTCTCGAGTGGTTGGACCCGGCTTCAGGAACATATCAACTGTTGAATGCCGCAGGAGACTGTCTGTTCTACTTCTTCCCAATCTTCCTGGGTTACACAGCTATGAAAAAATTCGGTGGATCTCCATTCCTCGGGATGGCCATTGGAGCATCACTTGTATATCCGACCTTATCCGGTCTTAGTGGTGGGGAACCGCTCTATACGCTGTTTGCAGGCACATTGTTTGAATCACCGATTCATATCACGTTCCTGGGTATTCCCGTTATCTTGATGAGTTATTCCTCATCCGTCATTCCGATTATTATTGCTGCTTATTTTGGAGCAAAGGTAGAAACGTTCTTCAAAAAAATCATTCCTTCTGTTGTGAGAACGTTCCTCACGCCATTCTTTACAATTCTGATTGTTGTACCTGTAACATTTCTCTTGATTGGTCCAATCGCGACATGGGCAAGTCAGCTGATTGGTGCCGGGGTATCGGGCATCTATGACTTGAGTCCGTTGGTAACTGGTATTGTTGTGGGTGGATTGTGGCAAGTGTTGGTGATCTTTGGGTTACACTGGGGTATCGTACCAATCATGCTGCTGAATCTGTCCACACTGAAAGCAGATCCGATTCTGGCGATGATGTTCGCTGCTTCTTTTGCTCAGATTGGTGCTGTTCTTGGCGTTATGCTTAAAACAAAAAATACCAAACTCAAATCACTGGGTGTGCCTGCCTTTGTGTCCGGGATTTTTGGTGTAACTGAGCCTGCTATTTATGGCCTTACGTTGCCATTGAAAAAACCATTTATTATGAGTTGTATTGCTTCTGCAACGGCTGGTGGTATTATTGGCTTTGCAGGTTCCAAAATGTTTGTATTTGCTTCAGGAATCTTTGGTGTTCCAGCGCTGATTAGTCCCACAGAGGGGATCAACTATGAATTCTGGATGGCCATGATTGCCACTATCATTGCTTTTGTACTAGGTTTTGTTCTCGTTTATTTTGTAGGATTCAAAGATCCTGCTAATCCAGAGGCTGCCAAACAGGCTCCAGAGCCAGTAAAAGAAGAGAAGGCTGCACTTGAGCCTAATCCCAACAATCGCTACGAAATTGCCAGCCCGATGACGGGTGAGGTAGTTCCTTTGCAAGAAATTAACGATGCTACATTTGCTGGTGAACATATGGGTAAAGGGATCGCTATTCGCCCAACCAGTGGGAGAGTTGTATCCCCGATTAATGGTGTGGTACAGACGATTTATCGTACCAAACATGCAATTGGTCTTGTAGATGATCAAGGTGTAGAGATTCTGATCCATATCGGTCAGGATACGGTACAGCTCAAAGGTCAACATTTCACTGCACATGTGAAAGATGGAGATCGGGTGAGTGTTGGCGATCTGATCGTTGAATTTGATCTGCAGGCCATTATTGAGGCGGGTTATGAGACCGTAACACCGATTATTGTAACGAATACGGCTGATTATTTGGACGTGGTTGCTACAACAAATCGTGAAGTGCAAGAAAAGGATAAATTGCTTACGGTTATTGGTTAATTCTGCTTCGGTGCGTATTTTATTAATGTGAACATTAGCTATAAAGAGACCACTTTGGTGCTTTCGAAGTGGTCTCTTTTTTTTCATTTTCGGTCACTCCTATGTATTTGCGAACTTAATAAAAATAAGTGTTGCAAACGTAGTTCAGATGTACTATGATGAGTTCAAGAAGTAAGCGCATACATCAATCGGATTGTAACTGTTCAATCAGGCAATGCCGACCATCCTCAGTTCAGAGGGGATGACATGCAACTTACTTTCGTTATCCAAATAATTAAATACCAATGTGTACAGCCTTACAGGGTTGCAACCGTTAAGGGCAAAACCTGAATTGCTGAATAACACGACTGATTTCCGGACGATCCGGTATGTTGTGTATGTTCAGTGGTTCAGGTTTTATTTGTTTCAAAAGTCATGGGGAGTCTACTTAGAGAGGGAGAATTACAATGAGCAACTACGATCAATTGGCTAAGGACATTCTGTCACGTGTAGGTGGTCGCGAGAACGTAAACAGTGTATTCCATTGCGTAACAAGACTGCGGTTTAAACTTAAAAATGAAAGCGTAGCCAAAACGGAAGAACTTAAAAATCTGCCAGGTGTTATTACCGTCATGCAAAGTGGTGGACAATATCAGGTCGTTATCGGCAATGAAGTGCCGGATGTATATAAAGCAGTTGTTAAAGTAGGGAATTTCCCAAGTGAAGGACAAGTTGAAGAGGAAACGGACAACTCAGGCAAAAAAGTAGGGTTGTTCAGCCGATTTATCGACATGATCTCCGGTGTGTTCACACCACTACTCGGTTTGCTGGCTGCAACAGGTATGATCAAAGGTTTCACAGCCATGTTTTTATCCTTTGGATGGATTACAGACACTTCTGGAACGTACCAACTGTTGAATGCAACAGGTGACTGTCTGTTCTACTTCTTCCCGATTTTCCTGGGTTACACTGCAATCAAGAAATTTGGCGGTTCACCGTTCCTGGGTATGGCGATAGGTGCTTCATTAGTTTATCCTACGCTGTCCGGTCTGACTGCTGGAGATCCACTGTACACCCTGTTTACAGGTACATTGTTTGAATCACCGATTCACATCACGTTCCTGGGTATTCCGGTTATTCTGATGAGCTATTCAACATCGGTTATTCCTATCATTATCGCTACATTCTTCGCTGTTAAAATTGAAAGATTCTTTAAAAACATTATTCCTAAAGTCGTTAGCACGTTCCTTGTTCCATTCTTTACTTTGCTCGTTATCGTTCCGGCAACATTCATTCTGATTGGTCCAGTATCCACTTGGGCAGGCCAATTGATTGGTGCAGGAGCAACAGGTATTTATGATTTAAGTCCAGTTGCTACAGGTTTGATTATTGGTGGATTGTGGCAAGTGTTTGTACTGTTTGGTCTTCACTGGGGACTCGTGCCGGTTATGCTTCTCAACCTGAGCACATCCGGAGCTGACCCGGTGGTTGCGATGTCTTTCGCCGCTTCCTTTGCTCAAACAGGTGCTGTACTTGCCGTAATGTTGAAAACCAAAAACACGAAATTGAAATCATTAGGTATTCCTGCATTCATCTCGGGTATCTTCGGTGTGACTGAGCCAGCCATCTACGGTCTGACACTTCCACTGAAAAAACCGTTTATCATGAGCTGTATTGCAGGTGGTATCGGTGGCGGTATCTTGGGATTGGCCGGTTCGAAATTATACATCTTTGGTGGACTGGGCGTGTTCGGTTTCCCAAGCTTCATTAATAAAGCAACAGGCGTTGATTCAGGTTTCTATATGGCTCTGGTTGCATGTGGTATCGCATTTATCCTTGGTTTTATTCTGACGTACGTGGTTGGATTCAAAGACAAAGTGGAAGCTACACCAGCTCCAGCACCAGTACTTGATCCAAATCCGAACAGCAGATACGAAATTGTAAGCCCAATGGCTGGTGAAGTCGTTGCATTGAACGAAATTAATGACGTAACGTTTGCAGGTGAGCACATGGGTAAAGGGATTGCAATTCGTCCAACCAGTGGTAGAGTGGTATCTCCAATCACCGGTGTTGTTCAAACCGTATATCGTACCAAACACGCCATTGGTCTTGTCAGCGATGATGGTGTAGAGATGCTGATCCATATTGGACAGGATACGGTCAAGCTGAAAGGTCAACATTTTACAACCCATGTGAAAGATGGAGACCGTGTTAACGCAGGTGACCTGATTGTTGAGTTTGATCTGCAAGCCATTAAGGATGCAGGGTATGAGACGGTTACACCGATCATTGTTACTAATACTTCAAATTATCTGGACGTTGTAGGAACAAAAGATGCATCCGTTCATGAGAAAGATAAATTGATCACGGTATTAAGCTAATTGAAATTACAGATTGTTTAGGAGGGGCTCCTCAATGAATGAAAAGTTTACAGCCTTCCCGGAGAATTTTCTCTGGGGAGGAGCAACCGCAGCGAATCAATTGGAAGGTGCTTATCTGGAAGGTGGCAAAGGTTTAACAACGGTAGATCTGATTCCGATTGGTGCTAATCGATGGAATATTGCTCTGGGTAATCTGGATTCGTATGAGCCCAAAACAGGAGAATTCTATCCTTCACATGAAGCCATTGACTTCTATCATCGATATAAGGAAGATATTGCGTTATTTGCAGAAATGGGATTTAAGTGCCTCAGGCTTTCCATAGCCTGGGCACGAATTTTCCCTAAAGGTGATGAAGCGGAGCCAAACGAAGTAGGCTTGCAATTTTATGATGATGTCTTTGATGAGTTATTAAAATACAACATTGAACCTGTGGTGACGATCTGCCATTTCGATGTACCTGTACATCTGGTCGAGACTTACGGCGGCTGGAAGAATCGTAAGATGATCGGTTTCTTTGAGAAATATGCGACGACTTTATTCAATCGATATAAGAATAAAGTGAAATACTGGATGACGTTTAACGAGATCAACATGTTGCTGCATCTTCCGTATATTGGAGCGGGCATTGTCCTTCAGGATGGTGAAAACAAAGATCAGATTCTGTATCAGGCAGCACATCATGAATTGGTAGCGAGTGCACTTGCTGTTAAGGCTTGTCATGAGATCATTCCGGATGCACAGATTGGATGTATGTTAGCCGCTGGAATGGTGTATCCATACAGCTCTAATCCAGATGATGTATGGAAAGCCATGGAGAAAGATCGCGAATCATTCTTCTTCATCGACGTGCAATCGAAGGGAGCATATCCGGGTTATACAAAAAGATTTTTCAGGGAAAATGACATTCGGATTGACATGCAACCGGAAGACGCAGAGATCTTGATGCAGAACACGGTCGATTATATCGGTTTTAGCTATTACGCAAGCCGATGCACCAGTACAGACCCTGAGATTTTGAAAGATTCGACAGAAGGCAATGTATTTGGTTCGGTGAAGAACCCTTATCTGCAAGCTTCCGAGTGGGGGTGGACCATTGATCCTAAGGGGCTTCGAATTACGCTTAATCAACTGCATGACCGCTATGGCAAACCTTTGTTTATCGTAGAAAATGGACTTGGCGCAACCGATGTGTTGTTAGACAATGACTCCGTAGAAGATGACTATCGCATCGAATATTTGAATAGTCATTTTGCCGAGATGGCTGAAGCGATTCAAGACGGTGTAGAGCTCATAGGTTACACAAGCTGGGGACCGATTGACCTGGTCAGTGCGGGTACCGGAGAGATGAAGAAACGTTATGGCTATATCTATGTAGACCGAAATAATGATGGTACGGGCACACTTCGCAGAGTGAAAAAGAAGAGTTTTCACTGGTACCAAGATGTCATTGCGAGTAATGGCGCACAATATTTCTGATACAAGGTGTCCGACGCTATAGAATAAACAAAGAGCAGTCTCGTTATTACGGGATTGCTCTTTGTTTATAAGTGGATGAATTTGACCCATGATGTGGCTTTCCGATATAATAAAGAAATGAAGAGAATCTTGTCACTTAAGAAAGGGGAGCATCCACTCATGAAGAAAAAATCACTTGCGTTTATATCTTCGGGATATGGATACTCCACTGCTGTCTTTTCTAGAATCTATTCCAAGGGTGAAGTCTGCCCAAAATCGGAAGAAAACTAGAAAATATCGCAGAAAATCTTAAGAATGACGAGGTAATCCAAATGAATATTGACAAAATTACTAGAAAAAATCCAGCAAATATGCCAGCTCCTGTAGGTCAGTACACGCATATTACAAGAATCCCGAGAAATGCAGAGTTATTTGTGACTTCGGGTCAAATTGGAGCAGATCGTGATGGACTCTTTCCAGAGAGTTTGAATGAGCAAGTCACTAATACATTTAATAATATTAAAACAGTGCTCGAATCTGAGCGTTTAGATGCTGAACATATTATCAAAGTGAACGTATGGGCAACCGAGGAAATCGATTGGGATTTCTTATATGCCGAGTGGGGACAATTATTTAGTACGGATTATCCTGCAATGACGATTGGTTACATTACGGCGTTAGGTCTACCAGAGATAAAAATTGAAATAGAACTTTGGGCAGCAAAAGTGTAACATCAAATACTTTTTAACCAAACGAAGGAGCATCTTACTTACAGATGCCCCTTCGTTTTTTTATTTGTGTAAAAATGGAAAGGAAATGCCTTGTGTGCAATCATGAGCAATAGTAGGTGTGTTATGGCACCTGCAAACTCTGATGAGCATTCAGTCGACCATATGTCCAGTAGATCCCGGAGCCTGATACCGGATCAGAAGCGAAACACAGCGCATCCCGAATCTGAGCATTTGTTTTCCCTTGTGCAGCGAGAAGTGCAGCGGCTCCAGCCACATGAGGGGCAGCCATGGACGTACCGCTAAGGTAGGCATAGGAACCTCCCAGGTATGTGGATAGAATGGTATCACCCGGTGCAGCCATATCGACCCAGGAACCGTAGTTGGAGAAATTGGATTTGAGATCGGAAGGGTTGGTTGAAGCGACAGCAATCACATTGGGATACGATGCGGGTACGATTGGGAATGAAGTGTTATCGTTACCGGCTGCGGCAATAATCACAGCTCCTCGATCCCAAGCATACTGTACGGCAGCTTGAAGGAAAGCATTTCCCATTGGCCCACCAAGGCTCAGGTTAACAACCTGTACACCGTTGTTGGCAGCAAAGACAAGCCCGTTACCGACATTACCTATCGTTCCTTGCCCGTTGTTATCCAGTACCCGGAGCGGAACGATGGATGCGAGTGGTGCAGCGCCGGCGATGCCCACACCATTGTTGGTTACGGAGGCAGCGATCCCGGCTACATGGGTGCCGTGGCCGTTCCCGTCCTCAGGGATGTTATCATAATCAACATAATCATAACCGGGGAGGAGCTTGGAGGCCAATTCTGGATGGTTCAACTGTACACCAGTATCGATAATGGCGATTTTGACAGAGCTGTTACTCTGAGTAATATCCCATGCAGCGGGTGCATTGATTTTGGACAGGTTATACTGATAAGGAAAGAAAGGGTCATTGGGAGTGAAGGATGCCTCAACGAGGTAATTCGGCTCTGCATGTTCAATAAGCTCATGATCTTTGTAATGTTTCAGCATCCGGTGCATTTTTTTGCGGGATTCCACACGGTACCATCCTAAATCTTCATAGGTCTCAGCGACCTTACATCTCCCTTTTTTGTGAAGTGTGTGCATCTCATCATCTGTTGTACCCTCCTTGAATTGGACTAAGAGCTGCTTGGGAGCGTGAGGGTGAAACCTGCTCTCAGCAAGTTGGTCCAGATAACGATACACGAACACGATTGCTAGCAAAATGAAAGCAAAAACACCTAACCATAACCACATGAGCGTTTATCCCTCCAATATGAATTGTGACACGCCTTATCGTATGCGAACTCTATCAGACGGCGTGGGCACTCTTGCAATTTGGTTAGTAGTGTAGATAGGTTGATAGGAAGGGATAAGTTCGGTAAGATGAGATGAAGAGAGCAGATACTGGCATGAACAAGCTTTAAGGAAGGGGCAAGAAGCAGCTCCTAATACAGAGGATAAGGAATGTGGATTTATTGACACAACTTCAGGGTATACCGACAGTCACACCAGTTCAGGCACACCAGATTCATGATGCCATTGATTTTGCCATGCGTGTGCGCAGAGAAGTGTTTCCGATGATGGATCATACGAAATTGCCTGTGGACTTCGAGCAGTTCAAAGAACGTTATCTGGACTCCGATGGTTCGATCTTTCTTGTTGCAATGATGGGGGATGCGGGGATCGTCGGTTCTATTGGGATATTACCATATGATGGACGTATCGAAGCTGTGGAAGGTCGATATGCAGCTCGATCGGCTGCCGAAATAGTAAAATGTTATGTAGATCCCGCGTATCGTAGGTTTGGCATTGGTTCGATGCTGATGAACGAACTGGAGAATGTGGTAAAGGATATGCACTATACGACACTGTATTTGCATACACATCGCTTCTTGCCAGGTGCCGAAGATTTCTGGAAACGCCAAGGGTTTACGGTTATTGCTGAGCAGGATGATGACTGGCAAACTGTACATATGGACAAGTTGGCTTGTAAGTGACCTTTGGAATTTATTGAAGGAAAATGACATTGTGATGGTAATGGGAAGCTGGAGCTGTTTGTACCGGACGAGGATGAATATTACTATTTTGATACGCGGATTCTTTTGCCGAATTTTTGGAGAAGTTGATCGTTCAGCGAACACCACGGAATAGGTAATTTTGTATAAGGAAAATGCCTGTCGGCACTCGCTCGGTTAGACATAGACAACATACATGATGGGGGCTAGGCAGATGAACGAAACGAAGCGAAAAATTGTTTTTATTGATATTGATGGCACATTGGTCGACGATGATGGAAACATTCCGTTGTCAGCACAGAAGGCTTGTAAACAGGCCAGAGAGAACGGACATCTGCTCTATTTATGTACAGGCCGATCCAAAGCAGAAATTTATGATTCCATCTGGGATGTCGGATTCGATGGTCTGATTGGTGCAGGTGGGGGTTATGTGGAGTTTGGCAAGGACGTGTTATATCACAAAAGGGTAACAGCGGAAGATGTTCGACATATGGTCGATTTTTTCAATGAAAACGGCATTGACTTCTACCTTGAATCCAATTCGGCATTGTATGCGAGTAACAATCTTCAACCTCACCTGGAACGCCGTATCTATGGCGATGTGGAGAATGACTCTGTAGCCAGAGAGAAGAAAGAGCTGAAACCGCACCCGTTTATTGCCGGATTAACGTATGGAGAGGCCGACCTGTATAAGGAAGATGTGAACAAGGTATGTTTCTTGGAGAGCTCAGTTATCCCGTTCGACCGAATTAAGCAGGAGTTTGCAGGTAAGTTCGAAGTCATTCAATGCACCGTGCCGATCTTTGGTGAAGGAAGCGGTGAACTGATGATCCCTGGTATTCACAAAGCCATTGCGATTGCCGATCTGCTGAAGCATCTGGGCATGTCCCAAGAAGATACTTTTGCCATCGGCGATGGCATGAATGATGCCGAGATGTTGGAATATTGTAACATCGGAATTGCCATGGGTAATGCAAAGCCAGGTCTCAAAGCCATTGCAGATGATATTACTGGAACAGTTGAGGAAGATGGATTGTATCATAGTTTTGTGAAGTATGGATTGATCACTTGATAAAGAAATGAGGCAATCTGAAAAACAGTTAATACGTACACCCTTTGTCCCAAACCTTATTTTAGATCCTGCATATTATTGCAGGGTCTTTTTTTCACGTTCGTTGCAGTATAGGATTCCAGGTAAGGAGAATCGCGAGTCTTGAATGATCAGATCAGAATAGAACAGGCATCTCCTCAATGGAGGTGTCTATTTGCATTATTACTCAGACTACAGACAAGATCCAGTAAAGGACAGCACCAAATGTTCCATCACAGAGGCCAGCAAGGAGCCCAAAAAGAATCACGATTTTTTTTCCGTTCATAGGAATAGGTGACCCTCCTTTTGACTTTAGTTGCATAACTCCCAATGAAAGTTTATTATAAATTTTGAAAACAAGGAATTTATTGGTTTTCAGTTATCGAAGTGCATAAAATATAAAGTTGATACATGGAGGATGCTGGATGAGTAATGTAGCTCTGTTGTTTCCTGGACAAGGTTCTCAGATAGTTGGAATGGGGAGAGACTTTTGGAATAACTTCGATGTGGCTAAGAAGTTATTTGAAGAAGCCAGTGATGCCATTTCTTTCGATTTGAGAAAGTTATGTTTTGAAGGTAGCATGGCTGATTTGACAATGACGATGAATGCTCAGCCTGCACTTTTGACTGTTAGTGTCATAGCATATCAGGTGTATATGCAAGAAATAGGGATGGAACCCGCTTATTTGGCTGGGCATAGTTTGGGAGAATATTCGGCTCTGGTATGCGCTGGTGTTCTATCTTTTCGTGAAGCTATTAAACTTGTGAGACAACGAGGGATCATTATGCACAATGCAGACCCGGATCAGAAAGGTATCATGGCCGCCATTTCAGGTATTCATTTAGATACACTTCAAAACATATGCGAACAAGTTTCCACGATCGAGCGTCCTGCTTGTGTGGCTTGTATGAACGCTGACCAGCAGTTTGTCATTTCGGGACATCGGCACTCTATACAAGAAATTATTAAAAGGACAGAAGCCCTAAGAACGAAACATTCGTATATCAATGTAAGTGGCCCCTATCATTCTCCCATGATGCAAACCGCAGCAGAACAATTCAAAGTTGAATTGGATCAATATCAATATGCCCATGCAAATTACCCGGTTATTTCCAACGTTACAGCAGCACCCTATGAGGCTGATCGATCTGTCGTGGATTATTTAACCATGCAGATGACGATGCCTGTAAGATGGTCAGAGTCTATGCGCTATCTAGTTGCAAATGGGGTTACAGAAGTTATAGAGTTGGGTTCTAAACATGTGTTAGTTAGTCTTATGAGTAAAATAACGAAGCGTATTATACCGTACTCGCTAAGTCAGCCTTCCGATTTAATAATGCTTACAAATACACATGAAAGGAAAAATAAACGGTTAACGATTCGTAAAAAATTGTTATCAGAACTAATAGTAACCGCACTCATCTCACGGAATTATAACGCAGATTCGATATCATACACCCAAACGGTTGAGCCATTATTTCATCATTTACAACGGGTACAGGAACAAATACACAAGAATGGATACGAACTCAGTGAAGAAGAGATAAATGATGCTCTACAGGTATGTCATTCCATTATTATAGCAAAGAAAATTCCATTGGATGGAACCGCGTTGATTGATGCAATCTAGTACCCGATTTGTGCTTTTGCAAGATCTATATTACAGCGACAGACTGCCTTTTTATAAGGTAGTCTTTTTGTCCTTTAATGCATCTAAACTTGTTGAAACTTCAGATGTTTGGTATTAAATATGTCAATAACTCCCGAATCAATCTCTATTTTTTACCATATAGTAACAATAAATTGATTGATTTTACATATATTTCTATGGTAAAATTTTGCTTGAAAATATGTGTAAATAATTAGATAAGCTTGTTAGAGATGATTCATTTGGAGGAGAGATATGTATACTAATCAGTTTCAAACACTAGTGGATGTTATCCGCGACAGAGGTAAAATAACGGACCGAGGTATTCGTTTTATCGATGCGGACAAACGAGAAACTTTTATATCTTATCATCAATTATTTACTGAGGCACAAGGGTATTTAGGTTATCTACAAGCCATCGGAATTAAACCTAAACAAGAGATTATTTTTCAGATTCAAGAAAACAAACGGTTTTTAGTAGCATTCTGGGCTTGTATACTCGGTGGAATGATCCCTATCCCTGTAAGTATTGGTGAAGATGAAGAACAAAACTTGAAAGTATGCCGTATTTGGAATTTGCTAAATAACCCTTTCATGATTGCATCTGAGAAGGTGCTGGATAAAATGAAGAGATTTGTTTTGGAACATGACATGCTTGATTTCCATCATCAATTAGAAGTCAGAACGGATCTGATCCAAGACACCATATATCATTATGAATCTATTAATAATATAGTTGAACCTCAGTCTGATGACTTGGCATTTATTCAATTTTCTTCTGGATCAACCGGTGATCCCAAAGGCGTTATGCTCACCCATCGAAACCTGATTTATAATACTTGTGCTGCTATTAATGGCACACAAATTAGTTCAAACGATAGTTTTCTCTCCTGGATGCCCCTTACCCATGATATGGGTTTGATTGGATTTCATCTCGTACCCCTCGTGGCAGGAATTCATCAGTACTTGCTCCCAACGGAATTATTTATTCGCAAACCGATTCTATGGATGAAAAAAGTAAATGAACACAAAGCAACCATACTGTCTTCTCCTAACTTTGGTTATAAATACTTCCTGAATTTCTTTCGCGAAGACAAAGCGGAGGGATGGGATCTGTCATCTGTCCGAGTCATTTATAATGGGGCGGAACCTATATTACCCGAAGTGTGTGATGAATTCCTAAATGTATTGTCAGCATATCACTTAAAGAAAACAGCCATGTTTACCGTATATGGATTAGCAGAGGCCTCTGTTGCCGTCTCCTTTCCCAAGGTAGAAGAAGAATTTACTGCGGTGTACGTTCACCGGGATCATCTGAACTTAGGGGAGCGTGTCATCGAAGTCGAGAAACATGCTGAACATGTGGCATCATTTGTTGCTGTTGGCGAAGCAATTGATTATTGCCATGTTAGAATTTGCGATGAGGAAATGAACAGTGTTCCCGATTTGGTTATTGGAAAAATTCAAATCAAGGGGGATAACGTCACCCAAGGTTATTATAATAATTCACTAGCAACGGAGAAGTTATTAACGCACGACGGATGGGTGAATACAGGAGATCTGGGTTTTATCATGAACGGAAAACTGGTTGTAACAGGGCGGGAAAAAGACATTATCTTTATCAATGGTAAAAATGTATATCCCCATGACATTGAACGTGTCGCCATACAATTAGATGATATTGAACTCGGAAGAGTTGCTGCTTGTGGTGTGTATGATTCGAATAGTCAAAGTGAAGAAATTATTGTGTTTGTCGTGTACAAAAAAAAGATCGAACACTTCTTGCCGCTTGTTAAAGAAATCAAAAGACATCTATATAAACATGGGGGATGGAGTGTCAAAGAGGTACTGCCCATCAAAAAATTACCCAAAACAACAAGTGGGAAAATCCAGCGGTATCAGTTAGCCAAGCAGTATGAAGCAGGCAAATTCTCAACAGAATCTGCATTCATCCATGACTGGATCAAGAATGACAATGAAAAGGCAAAAGAAAAGGCTGCTGTTTCGGTTCGAGTCATAGAACGTGAATTAACTTCACTATTTTCTGAAGTGCTGGTTGGGAAAAAGGTTGAACTTGAGGATAGCTATTTTGACATGGGTGCAACTTCATTACAGCTGGCCCAAATTGCTGAACGTATAGAACAAAAATATGGAGAAGAGCTTGCTGTTACGGACCTCTTTACCTATCCCTCGATAACTGAATTGGCAGCATATCTGGCTAGAGGTTACAGCGAGACCATGCAAGTCAACAAAACTCAAGAGGATCATACGCCATCCAAAGATATTGCTATTATCGGTATGTCTTTGAATCTCCCTGGTGCATCAAATGCAAGCGATTTTTGGCGTGTTTTGGAAAATGGAACGCATAACATTCGGGACTACCCTGAAAGTCGGATAAAAGACGCTGCGGATTATATACAATCCATGCGAAGTGAATTGAGCGAAGTTCAATGGATCAAAGGTGGTTACTTGGATCAGATTGATCAATTCGACTATTCTTTCTTTGGCATAACCCCAAAAACTGCACAATTTATGGACCCGAATCAAAGGATGTTCTTGCAAACGGCATGGCATACGATTGAAGATGCTGGGTATGCAGGGGAAGGAATCAATGGAAGAAATGTGGGCGTGTACGTGGGGTATTCCAAAGTTGGGTATGATTACGAACGGCTCGTGACGGCGAGTTACCCCGCAGAACTCAAAAATTATATCATTGGAAATTTACCATCTGTACTGGCGAGCAGAATTGCATATTTCTTGAATTTAAAAGGCCCGGCCTTAACAATTGATACCGCTTGTTCCTCCTCACTTGTTGCTGTTCACATGGCATGTAAAGGATTGCTCGCTGGAGACTGTGAAATGGCAATCGCAGGAGGCATTCGAACGGCATTATTACCGATAAGTATCGGACTGGATATGGAATCTCCAGATGCATTCACGAGAACATTTAGCGAAGATGCCAACGGCACGGGATTTGGCGAAGGTGTTGGGTCGGTCATGTTGAAGCCAATGCAGCAAGCGATTAAAGACGGGAATCATATCTATGGTGTGATTAAGGGAAGTGCGATTAATCAGGATGGCAAGACGGTAGGGATCACAGCACCTAACCCGGAGTCACAGACCAATGTGATCGTACAGGCATGGAAAGAAGCCGGCATTTCTCCTGACACGCTTAACTTTATTGAAGCACATGGAACAGGGACCAAATTAGGGGATCCGGTTGAGTTCAATGCTTTGCGTAAAGCTTTTGAGAAATATACGGATCGAAAACAATTTTGTGCAATCGGATCTGCCAAAGCTAACATTGGACATGGTTTTGAAGCGGCGGGGATCGCTGGATTAATTAAATCTATTCTAATGTTTCAACATAGAAAGATTCCACCATTGGTTCACTTTGACAAGCCTAATCCCCTGCTTAAGTTTGAAGATTCACCTTTTTATGTGAATCAGGAACTAATGGCTTTTGGTGAAAAAGAGAGTCCCTTACGATGCGGGGTTAGTTCTTTTGGTTTCAGTGGTACGAATGCGCATGTGGTTCTCGAAGAATATGTTCCTGCCAAAAAAGTAGATAAAAGGGTGTCCCATGAACCTAATCTATTTGTTCTGTCTGCTGCTACGGAACGGGCGCTGAATGAATTGGTCAGAATGTACCATGAATATCTAACCGATCACATGGATGTTCCCATTCAACAAATCTGTTATACAGCCAGTACGGGAAGGGCTAATCTGGATTATCGACTTGCGATTGTAATAACGAGTACACAAGAATTACATGATAAATTGCATCACATTGCAATGGGAAAGGACAAGCTGCCCAATGTCTATTTTGGTTACGCCAAGAAGGACAAGACGCTGGATACCGATCATCTCTATGTTCAGGGAAAGGCAGAATCTTTAAATGAACTCGGTCAGTTATACACACTGGGGGCAGTGATGGATTGGGAAAGATTTTATAATCATGAAGTCATTCGGAAAATTCCATTGCCTCTATATCCATTTGAGCAGAAGCGGTGTTGGATTGAAGTCAAACATACGATACCAGCGGGACATAGTTCAGAGAGGAATGAGGTTCAAATGGAGATGAATACAAACGATATTGAATTAAAGATTAAAACAAGCATCAGTCGTGCATCTGGTTTGAAGTTGGAAGAGCTGGATCATCAAGCTCATTTTCTCCAGATGGGATTGGATTCCATCATTCTTGTGCAAATTCAGAAGGAGATCTCAGAGCTGTTCCGTTTGGATATCCCGATGGAAATGTTTTTTGAAACCCTTACTAATATTAATTCCTTAGTTAAATATGTGTCAGAGAATATAAAGCATCATGATGTATCTGAAAATATAAATAATCAAACAGTTCAGGAGCATGCTGAACAACAAAATCTGGCATCTGTGAACAATATAAACACGGCAAAATCCTCAGGGAATGTGTCGGAACAAATTGTGATGTCTGCAATTCAGCTTATGGAGTCCCAATTAAAAAGTTTGAATGTGCTGTTAGGCGAGCAAATGAATACTGTTCAATCGCCTCTTTTGGAGATGAAACATCATGAAACCAAACCAACCCAAGAGATCCAACCCCATTCGGAATCGAAGGAAGAAAAAAAACCTTTTATACCGTATCAATCGTTGAAGATTCATGAAGAGAGCGGATTATCACCGCTTCAGAACCAGTATGTTGAACAATTTATAGCCAAGTATACCGCAAGAACCAAAGGCTCCAAATTAAAAACAGGCCAAACACGTTTGGTTCATGCGAATAATCGCAATGTATCCGGATTTCGTTCGTATTGGAAGGAAATGGTGTATCCCATTATTTCAACGCGTGCAGAGGGATCTAAGATATGGGATATGGATGGGAATGAGTATTTGGATCTGACGATGGGATTTGGTGTAAATCTATTTGGACATAATCCCGCTTTTATTCGAAATGTAATGGCACAAAGTCTTCAGGAACAGATGCCCCCATTGGGCCCTATGTCAGACTTGGCAGGAGATGTCGCAGCTAAAATTTCCGAGCTGACAGGTGTAGAGCGTGTCGCATTTTATAATTCAGGAACAGAAGCTGTTATGGTTGCACTTCGTTTAGCGAGGGCAGCAACAGGGCGTTCCAAAGTTGTATTATTTTCTGGATCATACCATGGTACACATGATGGGGTGTTGGGTGTAGCGAATCCTGGGGATGCTTTATCGTCTGCGCTGCCTATGGCTCCTGGTATTGTAAATAGCGCTATGGATGATTTGATTATTCTTAATTATAACCATCCGCAATCACTGGATATGATTCAGAACCTAGGTGATGAATTGGCTGCTGTGCTTGTAGAGCCGGTGCAAAGTCGAAGACCTGATATGCAGCCAACACAATTCTTACGGGAACTTAGAGAAATAACAAATCAAACTGGGACTGCACTTATTTTCGATGAAGTCATCACTGGATTTAGAATTGGTCTGGGTGGAGCACAGGATTGGTTTGGGGTTCAAGCAGATTTGGTTACGTATGGAAAAGTGGTCGGTGGCGGGTTGCCTATTGGCATAGTCGCGGGTAAAGCTGAATTTATGAATCCGGTAGATGGTGGAACCTGGAACTTTGGTGATGATTCTTACCCTTCCGATGCAGATAAGAAAACGTTTGTCGGTGGAACCTTCTGTACACACCCTCTTACGATGAGAGTGATGTTAACGGTACTACAGTATCTTCAATCTGAAGCAGAAACCTTATATAAGGAATTAAATGAAAAAACAGATTATCTTGTAAAAGAATTAAATACGTTTTTCAAAACAGCGAATGTACCGATGCAAATGGTGAACTATGGATCTTTATTTCGATTTATATCATTTGGAGATATGGAATTATTCTTCTACCATTTAATCTATAAAGGTTTATATATTTGGGAAGGCCGTAACTGTTTTATATCAACGGTGCATTCCATGGGTGACATGGATACGATAATCAGAATTGTGAAAGAGACGATCCATGAACTTCGCGAGTGGGGTTTTATCCCTGGTGAATCGCCCATGTCGGAATATCCGCTCTCTTTAGAGCAAAAACAATTATTGTTAACTTCATTACATGGGAAAGATGCGAATGCTGCATTAAACCAGAGTGTTATTTTAAAAATGACAGGCGACATAAAGCTTTCTGCACTAGATCAGGCCGTGAATCAAATCGCACAGCGTCATGAAGCCCTGAGAACAGTCATTCATGCCGATCGTGAAACACAACAAATCAGATCCGTAATGGAATTTCAATGTACATGGTTGGATTTCTCGGCATATGCGGGTGAGGATCAAGAACGGGAAATTTCCAATTGGTTATCTGCCGATGCAAATGAAGCCTTCAATTTACAGTCTGGGGAACCTCTATTTAGAATCACCTTGCTTAAAAAGGCAACTGATCAATACCTTATGGTGCTGACATTTCATCATATTGTTGTAGATGGCTGGTCGATTGCTGTATTCATTCAAGAGTTGGAACATACCTATTCTGCTCTGGTCCGAGGAGTTCCGGTTCAATTACCTGAAGCCACTCCATTCCGTGAGTATTTAAGCTGGCAACGACTTGAACATGAAAAAGGGTCATTTACCGAAGGAGTCCAGTTCTGGAAAGAACAATTTTCCTTATCCTATCCCAACATTACACTTCCAACGGCACCGTCCGATGATGTGCCCAAGGGATATGACGGTGAAAGATATTCCATCAAGCTGGATCATCAATTAACAGAGTCTTTGCGAACGTTAAGCATCAATAATAAGAGCAGTTTGTTTGTAACGATGTTTGCAGCGTTTCATTTATATTTGCATCAACTAACAGGGCAGTGTCACCTTGTCATCGGCGTGCCTACAGCGGGTCAGTCTCACATGCGAAAAAATGCGCTGATTGGCAACTGTGTCAACATTGTACCTGTTCATCATGCCTTGTTAACGAAGCAGTCCGTTGTAGAGCATGTTCTTCAGCTCAAGGAAACGCTGGCTCTTGTCATGAAGCATCAGCATGTTCCATTGACCCTCGTATCCGAACAGCTTGCTCATATGACTGCACCGGATACCCGGATTTTATTCAATATGGACAGAACGATTCATCATCTTCAATTTGAAAATATCAAGACTGAATTCATGTCGTATCCGATCAAACATATTTCTTACGATTTGTTTCTTAATATTACGGATGTTAGCCATGAATTGTACCTGGATTTTGATTACAATACCGATCTCATTGGACCTGAGATGATGAAACTGTGGTCTGAAGGATTTAAAGGTTTGCTGCAACATATGGTGAGTCATCCAGAGGCTGAAATCTCGTCTTTGACGTTGTTCTCATCCGAGCAACAGGATCAATTACAAGAGATGTACAATCGGTATGTTACGGAGCGTCTTCCTCACGTTAATCATGCAGCCATATTCGAGTCTCCAGTCAATGACGTGGAGAAAAAGCTGGCCTTGATCTGGGAGGACGTATTATCCCTCGATCAAGTATGGAGAAATGATCACTTCTTTGATCTCGGAGGAAACTCGCTCAAGGCGACAGTCATGCTTTCCAAGGTACATGAGCAGCTTAACCATAAAATTTCAATCGTTCAGTTCTTCCAAAACCAACGTATGAAGCAGCTTGCCAGTCTGATTACAGGCGAGAACGAGGAAACATTCATTCCGATTAAGGCATTGGACGTCAAGGAATTTTATGAGACGTCATCTGCACAACAGCGAATCTACTTTCTGGATCAATTTGAGCCGAATAGTGTGTTTCAGAACATGTGCGGTCATATTACGGTCACGGGAAAAATCGATGAAGCTAAACTAATTTCGTCATTGGAACAAATCGTGCACCGTCACGAAGCATTTCACACCAGTTTCCATCTGATAGATGGAGAGCTTTACCAGCGTATTGCTCCAACGATTGATTTTGAAGTGAAACGATCTCAGGAAAGCTCTGCTTCATTCGAACAACATGTTAAGACGTTTGCCAAACCATTTGATTGCTCCAAAGCGCCATTAATACGTGCCGAATTCATTCGTTTAAACGATGATCATGCAGAGATTCTCATCGAGATGCATCATATTATATCGGACGGATATTCCGTTGGCATTCTTGCGAATGAACTGATCGATGTGTATGACGGAAGAAACATGCCGGAAATTGAGATTGAATACAAAGACTTTGCAGCTTGGCAGAAAGGATTTCTGGCGGGGGAGTCTTATAAGCAGCAAGAAAAATATTGGCTGGATCAATTCAAAGGAGAACTCCCGAACCTTAATCTGCCTACTGATTTTGTTCGGACACCTCATTTGACTTCGGCAGGTTCTAGATTGTCATTTGTGTTGGACGCACACTTGAAGCAGTCGCTGGAGAAGCTTGCGAAACAAACGGGAACTACGATGTTTATGGTGTTATTGGCAGCGTATAATGTGCTGCTTCATCAATATACGGAACAAGAAGACATGATTGTAGGCACGCCAACATCAGGAAGAAACCATCCGGATGTCGAGAATATGATAGGTGTCTTTATCCAGACGGTAGCGATTCGCTCACAGCCGGTGGGGAATAAGTCGTTTCGATCCTATCTCGAAGAAATTAAAAAACAATCCCTGGATGCATTGGATAACCAGGACTATCTTTTTGACAACCTTGTAGAGAATTTAAACACGCATCGGGATACAACCGGGACAGCACTTTTTAATACGATGTATATCTTCTTAAATACCGCGTTGAATCAACGGCAAGAACAGGATTGCAGCTTTAAAGTTAGAGAATTAAATGTCGGTGTATCGTTATATGATCTGATGTTCATCGTTGAGGATGATAATGAGTGTCTGGAAATGCACTTTAATTATAAGACGGAGCTGTTTGAACGGGATACCATCGACAGAATGAAATCACATCTGTTCAACATCCTCAGAGACATTGTGATCGAACCTGATATTGCCTTGTCCGATATTCAAATGCTGTCTGAACATGAGCAGAACGTTCTTTTATATGACTTTAATGATACCAACATAGAATATTCCCGGGAACAGACCATTCAGGAGTTATTCGAAGCACAGGTGGAACGGACACCCGATCAATTAGCCGTCGCTTTTGGAGATGAGCAATGGACGTATCGTCAATTGAATGAACGGGCGAATCAGTTGGCATATACGCTTAGAGCTGAGGGAGTGCAGCAGGATCAATTTGTAGGTATTCTGACAGATCGTTCGATTGATATGATCGTTGGCATCTTTGGCATTCTAAAAGCAGGTGGGGCGTATGTACCGATTGATACGGATTCTCCTGAAGAGCGTATCCGGTACATCCTGCATGATTCGGGGGCAACACTATTAGTCACGCAAACCCATCTCAAGCAGTTGATATCATTCAATGGCCAAATGATGGATTTGAACGATGAAGAAACCTATGCAGCTAATCTGTCGAATCTGGAACCCGCAGGGAATTCCGAGCAGTTGGCTTATGTGATCTATACTTCAGGCACAACAGGCATGCCAAAAGGTGTGATGATCGAACATCGTCAGGTTCATCACTTGGTTAAAGCGTTGTACAGTCAAGTTATAGATGATCAGCATAGCGGTTTGCATGTCGCTTTACTTGCGCCTTACTATTTCGATGCATCTGTGAAGCAGATTTTTGGCGCACTGCTGTCAGGACATGCCTTGTTTATTGTAGACAAGGACACGGTACTGGATGGACAAGATTTAATGAATTATTATCAGCACCACCAAATTGATTTGACAGACGGTACGCCTGCACACCTGAAATTACTATCGAAGGCAAAAAACGTTCAAGGCATATCGCTAAAATATATGCTCATTGGCGGTGAAGCTCTTTCTCAGCAAAGTGTAAATGAAATCACATCATTATTTGCTCTCAATCAGATCACGCCGCCAGCCATAGTTAATGTGTACGGTCCAACAGAATGTTGTGTGGATGTTGCGACATACCGTGTACTTCCAGAACACCTGGATACAGCGAATCAACGAGCTCACCTACCGATTGGTCGAACATTAGGAAATAATCGCCTGTATGTATTAAACAAACATGGCAAAGTTCAGCCTGTAGGCGTCGTAGGGGAATTATGTATCTCTGGCGATGGGGTTGGTAGGGGATACTTGAATTTACCTGAGCTGACAGCAGAAAAATTTGTGCGTGATCCGTATGTCCAGGGAGCGACAATGTACAAAACGGGAGATTTGGTGAAATGGCTTCCCGATGGCCATATCGAGTATTTGGGAAGAATGGATCACCAGATTAAAATTCGCGGATACCGGATCGAAGTAGGAGAAGTCGAAGCAGCACTGTTAGATATAGAGAATGTGAAAGAAGTTATCGTCATTGCACATAAGGATGACCACGGGGACAAATCGTTATGTGCATACTTTACAGCGGATTCCACGCTGACGGTGGGAGAGTTAAAACAAAACCTCTCTAAGGTGTTGCCGAATTACATGGTTCCAGCCTACTTTATACAATTGGATCACATGCCTCTGACATCGAACCGGAAAATCGATCGCAAATCGCTTCCGAGTCCAGAAGAAAACATACAAACGGGAAGTGAATATATAGAACCCCAAACTGGGGTGGAAAAACAGTTGCTGCCAATTTGGCAGGATGTGCTTGCCGTGAAAAAAATCAGTGTGAAAGACAGTTTTTTTGATGTAGGAGGCAACTCTTTACGTGCGACCAAGCTGGCCGCCAAAATCAATCAAAAGCTGAATATCCACATATCGGTAAGAAACGTTTTTGAATGGCAGACCATTGAACAGATGGCTCAATCTATTGAACAAATGGAACAGGAAGTATCAGTGTCCATTCCTCAAGTGGAGGAAAAAGAATATTATCCTATTTCTTCGGCGCAAATGAGAATGTACATTATGAGCATCAAAGCCGGCAAGGAACTCATGTACAACATGTCAGGTATGTTTATGTTGGAAGGATCGCTCGATCGGATCCGATTGGAAGAAGCATTCCAACAATTGATTCATCGTCATGAATCGCTTCGGACTGGATTCAAAGTCATACACGGAGAACCGAAACAGATCGTATACCCTAAAGTGAACTTTGGAATTGAATTGATCGATTCAACGGAAGAAGAGATCGAAGATCGAATTGAACAGTTTGTTCACACATTTGATCTCGGGCAAGCACCCCTTATGAGGGTGGGACTTATTGAACTTCAGCAGGAGCGTCATGTATTGCTGGTAGATCTCCACCATATCATTGCAGACGGACTATCCGTGCATCTTCTGATGACTGAACTTAGCCAGTTCTATAAGGGAGAGGAGCTATCTCCTCTTCGAATTCAGTATAAGGACTATGCTGAATGGCAGCAAATGCAGCTTCATAGTGAGCGGATGAAAAAGCAGGAGAAGTATTGGCTTACTGTGTTTGGTGAGAGTATCCCGCTATTGGATCTGCCAACAGACTACGAAAGACCTGAAACGCTAAGCTATGCGGGAGATGTATTGGACATTGTTTTGCAGGAAGACATCCTTCCAGGCTTAAGGAACATGGAAGCACGGACAGGAACAACGTTATATATGATTCTATTAGCCACCTATACGATTCTATTATCTAAATACAGCGGGCAAGAAGATATCATTGTAGGCACGCCGATTGCAGGCAGGACACATGCTGAGCTGGAGCCGGTCATGGGGATGTTTGTGAATACACTGGCTATTCGAAATTATCCTGCCGCGGATAAAACATTCACGGAGTATCTGCTGGAAGTGAAAGAAAATATGTTGAACGCTTATGAGAATCAGGATTATCCGTTTGAAGAATTGATTGAGAAAGTAAATATAACCAAAGATGCTCGGCGGAATCCGTTGTTTGACACCATGTTTGTATTGCAGAATACAGATGCTTCAGAGATTCAGATGGATGGAGTAACCTGCAAGCCTTATGCTCCAAATACGAGAGTATCCAAATTCGATTTAACGCTGTATGTTGCCGAATTGCAACACAAGTTAGAAGTGGCCTTTGAATACAGTACGATTTTATTTGAGAAAACAACGATTGAAGCGATGTCACAAAATCTGTTGGTCATATTAACAACCATTGCCAACGACCCTCATATTGAAATCAAGAAGATTCAATTGGTTGAAGAATTAATAGATGGGGATACGCTGGCTGATCTAATTGAAGTAGATTTCTTCTAAGCTAACCTAAAAATATAAAGTGATCGGGGTGCCGTATGTCTATTTTTAAGAAACAGGAATCGTATTGGGCAAGCCGATTTGAAGATGATGACCATCTTGTTCATTTGCCTTATTGCAAGACAACCTCCAAACACCCAGACGATACGCAGCACCAGAATGATATATATAAGTCTTTGTCAGCCGATGTTTCATATAAAATCAAGTCCATGTCACGAAATGCTCCTATGGCGATATATACGATCTTATTAACGGGAGTTCAGTGTCTGTTATATAAATACACGAATGAAACCAAGATGATTATTGGCATACCAACGATGGAAGAAAAGAATAATGATCTATCACTCTCGAATAAGGTTCTTGTCTTAAAAAATAATATCAATCATGTGATGTCATTCAAATCCTTATTTAATCAAGTGAAGACCTGTTTAACCGAAGCCATTCAGCATCAACGAATCCCTTTCAGAAAAATGGTTGAACGTTTAAATGTTCAGTATGATTCGAACCATGTACCTCTGATTCATACCTTGGTTTCGTTGAATGAAATTCATCCTGCTCTTGATGAAAATAACGTAAAAGCGGCGACGATGTTCCACTTTGATCTGGAGAACGACTCCATTCAGTTAAGATTAGTTTATGATGATGATCGTTATGATCGCGATTATATGGTTCAAATTGTAGAGCATCTTGACCAATTGTTATCCGTTGTGCTGAACCAACCTGATTTGGAGTTAAGTCAAGTTGATATGTTATCAGAGTTTCATCGAAACAAGCTGTTATATGACTTTAACGATACAAGCGTGGGGTATCCACAGAACAAGACGATGCATCAATTATTTGAAGAACAGGTGGAACGAACACCGGACCATCCGGCAGTCGTATTTGAGAATAGACAGTTAACGTACAGAGAGTTAAATCAAAAATCCAACCAATTGGCCCGATTGCTTCAAGCTAAGGGGGTGCAGGCGGGTCAGTTCGTTGGCATTATGGCAGAGCGCTCACTTGAGATGATCATAGGTTTATTCGGTATTCTAAAAGCAGGCGGAGCATATGTCCCAATCGATCCGGAATATCCGGCAGATCGTATTCATTACATCCTTGAGGATTCAAAAGTGGCTTGGTTGCTGCATCAAAGTCATATACAGGAACCTGAACATTATGCAGGGACATGTGTCATTCTGGATTCTGAAATAAATCACTATGATGATCATTTAAATTGGGTAGATGGAGCGATCTCCAGTGATTTGGCATACATGATCTACACGTCTGGAACAACAGGTCATCCCAAAGGCGTAATGATTGAACATGCCAGCATTGTGAACTCCCTGCAATGGAAATCGGATTTTTATCATTTTACCGGAGATGATCGGGTATTAATGCTGAATCCATTCGTTTTTGATTCGTTTATTACCCATTTCTTTGGTCCGATGATATCTGGCTCGACAGTGTATTTGTTAAACCAGCAACAGTGTAAAGATGCTATAGCCATCAATACAATGGTCAAAAAACAGCAAATCACGCACATCCAAAGTCCACCCAGTTTCTTGATGACCCTATTGGAACAAGTAAGCGCGGAAGATTGGGCAACCATGAAAAATGTGGTGGCTGCGGGAGAGAAGATTGTTCCTGCCTTAATACACAAATTGCAGCGCATCAATCCACGCATCGAAGTGTGTAATGAATACGGTCCAACCGAAAATAGTGTTGTATCCACAGTTCTGTCGATCAAGTCGGCAGATCAAAATATCTCAATCGGGAAGCCTATTGCGAACAATAGAGTCTACATTTTAGGAGAACGGAATGAATTGCAGCCTATTGGAGTGCAGGGAGAATTATGTGTAGCCGGAGCAGGGCTATCCAGAGGTTACTTGAACCGTCCAGATCTGACTGCGGAGAAATTCGTGGATGATCCATTTGTTTCGGGAGCAAAAATGTACAAGACAGGTGACTTCGCAAGATGGCTGCCCGATGGGAACATAGAGTATATAGGAAGGGTAGATCATCAAGAGAAAATTCGTGGACACCGGATTGAACTTGGTGAAGTGGAGACGGCTCTTCTAAATAGTACCCAGATAAAAGAGGCCATCGTCATAACCAGAGAAGATGAAACGGGAACCAAACAATTATGTGCGTACCTGGTAGGAGAGGATGCAATCACGATCGGGGAACTGCGGGAGGTGCTGTCCCAGCAGCTGCCAAACTACATGATTCCGTCCTATTTTGTACAGCTGGATCAGATGCCACTCACGTCTAACGGGAAAATCGATCGCAAAGCTTTGCCTGCTCCCAAAGAACATATGTTGAAGGGCATGGAGTACGAAGCACCCCGAACGATGGTGGAACAACAACTTGTATCGATCTGGGAAGAGGTACTTGGGGTAGAGAACATTGGGGTTTTGGATAATTTCTTCGAGCTTGGAGGAGATTCGATTAAATCCATTCAAGTCTCTTCAAGATTATATCAAGCAGGTTACCAGGTACAGATGGATCATCTGTTTAAAAATCCAACCATAGCAAGCTTGATTCCCTATGTTCAACCCATAAGTACCCTGTCAGAACAGGGAATCATCACTGGAAAAGTAATGCTGACTCCAATCCAGCATTGGTTTTTTGAGAAATACAAGGTGGACGCCCAACATTATAATCAGTCCGTGATGTTGTATCGGAAAGAAGGTTTTCATGAAGTCACACTTCGCTGTGTATTCGATAAATTGAGTGAGCATCATGATGCACTTCGTACAGTATATCGCCTTACAGAACAGGGTTATGAAGCGTGGAATGAAGGGTTGGCAAGGGAATCCTTATATACACTTGAAGTGATGGACTTCAAGTCATTAGCAGATCCGTCTCAAGAAATCGAGAAGAAGGCAAATGAAATGCAAAGCACGTTCACTTTGGAACGTGGACCCTTGATGAAGCTGGGCATATTTCAATGTGCAGATGGAGATCATCTATTAATCGTTATTCATCACCTCGTCATCGACGGGGTTTCATGGCGAATTTTGATTGAAGACCTATCAAGGGGATATGAACAATTAAGTGATGGAGAATCGATTCAACTACCGCAAAAAACGGCTTCATTCCAATTATGGGCAGAACAGCTTCAGTTGTATGCGAACAGTGATGCGATAACGAAAGAAATTGCATATTGGAATGAAATTGAAAAAGCAACCTATAAGCTGTTACCTACAGATTTCGAAGCGGATCATGCACTGGAAAAAGACAGTGAAGAAATCACGATGGAATGGTCAGCGGCAGAAACGGAGCAATTATTAAAACAAGCGAATCGTGCGTATAAAACGGAGATTAGCGATTTGCTGCTCCATGCATTAGGCATGTCTATTCACCAATGGACGGGCATGGATAAAGTGCTGGTCAATCTGGAGGGACATGGAAGAGAACAAATTTTACCGGATCTCGATATTACACGAACGATCGGATGGTTTACGAGCCAGTATCCGGTTGTACTTGATATGGAAGCAAGTTCAAATATGTCTCTTTTCATCAAAACAAACAAAGAAATGATTCGTCAAATCCCTAAAAAAGGGATTGGTTATGGAATTTTACGATATTTAAGTGCACATCAGCAAGAAAGGCTCTTTACCTTGAATCCTGAAATTAGCTTTAACTATTTGGGTCAATTTGATCAGGATCTTCAGAATAGCGGGATGCAGATCTCTCCCTATCCAGGCGGAGCAACAGCAAGCGACAATCACAGAAGAAATGTTCTTATCGATATGAATGCCTTAATTGTGGAAGGCAAATTGACGTTGTCCCTTCGGTATAGTCGCACCCAATATCAAAAAGAAACGATGGAGCGAGTGGTAACATATTTTAGAGATCATCTGCAAGAAATCGTGATGCATTGTGTGACAAAAGAGAAGCCGGAATGTACACCAAGTGATCTAACGTTAAAAGGAATTACCATTGAAGAATTAGAAGGATTTGTTCAAGAATCGGAACACATTGGTGAAATCGAAGATATATATACTTTGTCCCCGATGCAAAATGGAATGTTCTTTCATCATTTGCTTCATTCAAAATCGGAAGCGTATTTCCTTCAAACCACGCTGGATCTTCATGGTTCGTTAGACGTGGAAGCTTTTACGAAAAGTCTGGATCAGTTGATGCAGCGTAATTCGATTCTCAGAACAAATTTTCATAGCAAATGGAAGAATGGACCTCTGCAAGTGGTATACCGTCATAAACGGAATGGGCTAATATACGAAGATTTGCGTGAGATGAATGAAAAAGATCGTGAAGCATACGTGGCAGAATATACAAGAGCAGATAAAATAAAAGGTTTCGACCTGTCTCAGGATGTGTTAATGCGTATTTCGATATTGCAAACGCATGACCAAACCTATCGTTTCATTTGGAATTATCATCATATTTTGATGGATGGCTGGTGCCTGTCGCTTGTAATCCAGGAGTTGTTTGATGGATACTTTGCTATTCAGGAACAACGAAAACTGGAGGCAAAGAGTACGATTCCATACAAACACTATATTGAATGGCTGGACAACCAAGATCATGAAGAGTCCCTGAAATACTGGCGTGACTATTTGCAAGGTTACGATGAGCAGACCACTTTGCCAAAAGAACATTCAATTACGAAGAGTGATGAATATCATTCAGAGCATATGATTTGTACACTTAGTCAGGAATTAACCGGACAAATCGCACATGTGGCCAGTCAGAATCAGGTAACGCTGAATACGTTCATGCAGACAGCCTGGGGAATGTTGCTACAGATATATAACGGCAGTGAGGATGTTGTATTCGGAAGCGTGGTGTCGGGCAGACCTGCGGCGATTGTTGGAGTTGAGCGAATCATTGGTTTATTCATCAATACCATTCCTGTACGCATTCAGACTCAAGGTAATGAGACATTTGCAGCGATTATGAAGCGGAATCAGGAACATGCTGTCGCTTCGCATCCACATGACACGTATCCGTTATACGAGATTCAAGCGGAAACATCGCAAAAGCAAAATTTGATTGATCATATCCTGATATTCGAGAATTATCCTGTACAGGGCATTATGGAACAGTTTGGGGATCAGGAGGAGACAGCTCTTCGGATTACGAATGTAGAAGCAGATGAACAAACGAACTATGACTTTAACCTGATTATTAAACCAGGCCAATCCATGAAATGTATGTTCTATTACAATGCTAACGTCTATGATCGGGCAAGCGTAGAACGCATTCAAGGTCACTTGATTCAGATGTTGAAGCAAGTGGTCAACAATCCGCTTATCCCTATCCATGACATTGACTTGACGACAACACAGGAGAAAACACAAATTTTGGAACAGTTTAATGATTCCATGGCTGAATATCCAATGAACAAGACGATTCATGGACTGTTTGAGGAACAGGCGGCAAGGACTCCTGAACACGTTGCGGTTGTATTTGAGGATCAACATGTGACCTATCAAGCGCTGAACAAGAAAGCCAACCAATTGGCAAGAACGTTGAAGGCTACAGGCATTCAAAATGATCAGTTAATCGGGATCATCGCTGATCGTTCGCTAGACATGGTTGTAGGAATCCTGGCGATTTTGAAAGCGGGTGGCGCATACGTGCCGATTGATCCTGAATATCCGGAGGATCGTATAAACTACATGCTTGAGGATTCGGGTGTACATGTATTATTAATGCAAAGTCATTTGCAAGAACGCATCTCTTTTGCAGGAGTGGTCGTTTGCCTGGATCTACCTGAGTCCTATCATGAAGATCATTCCAATTTGGGAATTACTGCTGCACCAAAAGGCCTGGCATATGTAATTTATACCTCAGGAACGACAGGTAAACCAAAAGGGACATGTATTGAACATAAAAATGTGGTGCGATTGTTGTTCAACAGTAAAAATTTGTTTGATTTTAATGCATCAGATACATGGACCTTATTCCATTCTTTTTGTTTTGATTTTTCGGTATGGGAAATGTACGGAGCATTGCTCTATGGCGGAAAACTGGTTATCGTACCTCAAATGACGGCAAAAAGTCCGGAACAATTTCTACAATTGTTAAAAAACGAGCAAGTGACGATATTAAATCAAACGCCAACGTATTTCTATCATCTTCTTCAGGAAGAACTGGCAGGTCATGCAGCAGATCTGAAATTAAGAAAAGTGATTTTTGGCGGAGAAGCCCTCAATCCCGTGTTATTGAAGGATTGGAAGCTGAAATATCCATTTACCCAGTTAATTAATATGTATGGGATAACCGAAACAACGGTTCATGTAACGTATAAGGAAATAACCGACATTGAAATACATGCTGGAAAGAGCAATATTGGAAAACCAATCCCGACGTTGCAGACCTATATTCTGGATAAACACCAACGCATTCAACCGATCGGTGTTCAGGGAGAATTAGTTGTAGCAGGTGAGGGCCTTGCCAGAGGTTATCTGAACCGGCCTGATTTAACTGCAGAGAAATTTGTTGATCATCCCTGGATTACAAAAGGGAAAATGTATCGCACAGGAGATGCCGCAAGATGGCTGCCGGATGGAAATATGGAGTATCTGGGACGAATCGATCATCAAGTGAAAATTCGCGGTTACCGAATTGAGCTTGGCGAAGTGGAAACTGCGCTTTTGCAAATAGACTCCATTCAGGAAGCCGTCGTTATTGCCCGTGAGCATGAGGATGGTTCGAAGCAGTTGTGTGCGTATTGGAAAGGCGACAGCTCACTGACAGCGAAGAAAATCAGAATGGCGTTATCTCATGAAATCCCAGATTACATGATTCCATCTTATTTTGTTCAATTAGAGCATATACCATTAACTTCCAATGGGAAGGTTGACCGTAAGGCATTGCCATCTCCACAAGAACATATGCCAAAAGGGACCGAGTATAGGGCGCCGCAAAACGCTGTAGAACAAGCGATCGTCTCTGCCTGGGAAGCTGTGCTTGGTGTGCAAAAGGTTAGCACATCAGATCATTTCTTTGAACTCGGGGGCGATTCGATTAAATGTATTCAAGTTTCCTCACGACTGCTCCAAGCAGGGTATAAAGTGGAAATGAAGCATTTCTTCACCTATCCTACAGTAGCGGAGTTGAGTGAACACGTTACTTCCGTGAGCACTATTTCTGACCAAGGGGAAGTTACGGGACAAGTGATGCTGACACCTGTTCAGCGCTGGTTCTTTGATCAAAATATGGTGGACGCACATCATTACAATCAGGAAATGATGTTCTTTCGTGAAAAAGGGTTTGATATCCGCTTTATTCACAGCATCATGGATAAGATCGTTAAACAGCATGATGCTCTCCGTATCCTTTATCGACAAGCGCCTGAAGGTGGATATGAAGCGTGGAATCGAGGGGCAGACGAAGATGGATTATACAGCCTTGAAATCGTTGACCTCAAAACAGAAGCAGATCCTGCATTGTTCATTGAAAATAAAGCAAAAGAAATTCAGAGTGGTATGAATCTGTCTCACGGACCTTTGATCAAACTTGGGTTGTTCCAATGTGCTGAAGGGGATCACCTGCTTATTGCCATCCATCACTTGTTGGTAGACGGGGTTTCATGGCGTATTTTATATGAAGATATTCAGACAGGGCAAGACCAGTTCTTAAGAGGTGAAGAAATCCGGCTTCCTCAAAAAACGACCTCGTTTAAACAATGGGCAGAACAATTGTCGACGTTTGTAGACAGCTCGGCGATGAAGCAAGAGAATCCATACTGGAGTCGTGTGGAGCGGGCCCAGCTAAGCCCGCTGCCTAAAGATATGGATTGTGATGAGACGATTGGCAAAGATAGTGAAACGATCACCATTCATTGGACCGCAGCGGAAACCGAGCAATTATTAAAGCAAACACATCATGCGTACCATACGGAAATTAATGATATATTGCTAACGGCATTGGGAATGGCTGTTCATGATTGGACAGGCATGGGAGAAATCCTCGTAAATCTGGAAGGGCATGGTAGAGAAGACATCCTGTCAGAGCTGGACATTACGCGTACAGTGGGATGGTTTACGAGCATGTACCCCGTTATGATTACGATGGAGTCCGGGGCTGACTTATCAAGGAAGATTAAGACCGTCAAGGAAGGACTGCGCCAGATCCCAACCAAGGGCATTGGTTACGGGATTTCGAGGTATTTGTCACATGGAGATGAAGAATTCAAGTTAGAGAAAAATCCCGAAATTAGTTTCAACTATATGGGACAGGTGAATCAGGATTCGGGCCAAGATGGCATTAAATTCTCGTCTTATTCCAGCGGGCCATCCGTAAGTGAAAACAACAAGAGACCATTTGTGCTGAATATCAATGGCATTGTTACAGAGGGGCGGTTGTCGCTGTCCATCAACTATAGTTCAAAACAATATCGCCGGGAAACGATGGAGCAATTGGCTTGTCTCTATAAGGAAGGTCTTAATAGAGTCGTTGAACATTGTGTAACGAAGGAACAAACCGAGCTGACGCCAAGTGATATTTCATGCAAGTCATTAACCATTGATCAATTGGATCAAATCGTGGAACAAACGGGGCACATCGGTCGAATCGAAAATGTGTACCCACTTACACCATTACAGAAGGAAATGCTGTACGAAAGTGAACGGAATCCAATTTCTGGCGCTTACTTTGTACAAATCATGTTTGATATGCGTGGAGATTTGGATGTTACCTCTTTTGCGCAAAGTTTGGATCAATTAATGCAAAGGCATGCGATATTAAGAACTAATTTTTACAGTGATTTCGTGGACATCCCTCTTCAAATTGTGTATCAAGAGAAGAAATTTGAATTTAACTATGAAGTTGTAGCTGGCACAAGTGAGCTGCAACGTAAAACGTATGTTGACGAGTATATCGAGCAGGACAAGGCAAGAGGATTTGACTTACAACGAGATTCGCTAATACGTATGTCTGTTTTACGAACAAACCATGAGGAATACCGCGTCATATGGAGTTTTCACCATATTTTGATGGACGGCTGGTGTATGTCTCTGGTAAGCAAAGAGATATTTGAGAATTATTTTGCGATTCGGGAGAATAGAAAGCCTCAAGTGACTCTATTAACACCTTATAGTCAATTCATTGAATGGCTGGAACAGCAAGATCATCAAGGTGCAATAACCTATTGGACTCATTACTTGGATGGTTATGAAGGACAAACGAAATTGCCTGGAGAAAAAATCAAATCGAAGCATGAAAGACAAGATTCCAGAACGCTAAACTGTTATTTGGATGATGTACTAATCGAGCAAATGAAACAGATTGCGGAACAGCAGCATGTTACTCTCCATACGTTAGTGCAGACGGTCTGGGGCGTATTGTTGCAGCAATACAATGAAAGCAACGATGTTGTATTCGGAAGTGTTGTATCGGGCAGACCACCTGTCATTCCTGGGATCGAAAGCATGATTGGGTTATTTATTAATGCAATTCCTGTTCGGATCCAGGCTCAGGCTGATGAGTCATTTATATCTCTAATGAAAAGGAATCAGGCACAAGCTGTAGAGTCACATGCATATGATACGTATTCGTTATATGATATTCAAAATCTGACCAAGCAAAAACAATCTCTGATTAACCATGTTGTTGTGTATCAGAACTTCCCGGTAGAGAACCGAATGGAGAGTCTGGGTCAGAAAGGTGAAACACCGCTTGAGATTATGAATGTTGGGGGTACAGAACACAATAGTTTTGATTTTACTTTGATCGTCAAACCCCATGAAAATATGAAGATCATATTGATGTACAATGCCAATGTGTATGACCCATCTACCGTTGAACAGATTCAAAAACACTTTATTTCCATGATTCAACAGGTGGTAAGTAACCCGGAAGTTAAAATAAACGAACTTGCGTTGAGTACGTCGAACAGTTATTAATGCACAAGTAAGGGGCCGCTCCAGAAGTGAGTTTCCTCCTCACTCAAAGCGCTAACGAATCTACGCGTCTTAAGAGGTAGATCGACGTGAATGGCAAACTTAAACAAACCTCAGTAACGTTATTTCATCATATCAGGGTGTCAGAACCTAAAAAACGACCCAATCGACGAAATAACGACTCTGTGATTCGTTACACCACAGACCTGTGCAAATCAGAGCGAATAACGTGTGCAGGTTCATTAGATTAAAATAAACCTTAATAAGGGGTGTCCTCAGTCATGCTAATGACTTAAGGCATCCCTTTTTTATGCTCCGTTAATGATGATAGCTGGAAAATTACTGTAGATGGAGAAAAAAGCTTTCTACGTGGTCGGATCAACATTGTGATGTCACCAACGTTGCATATCAGCTATTGAAATTGCGGATGTTCATTCAACAGATCGTGGAAACGGCAGAAGTCTACAAAGAACTACCCCAAGCTGAGGGCGGTTATGAGTGAATGGAATGGATTCCCCTATTCATTTTGATCGACCTTTTAACATTTGCTCCCTTCTAACCGATATATAATAAGTACATCTATGTAACCAGAAAGTGAAAGGAGTGTAGAACATGGATATTGCAGCATTATCAATGGCGATGAGCCAAGCTTCAGTAGTGCAGTCGGCAAGCTTGCAAGTGATGTCGATTACAAAAGACATGGCACAGCAGCAAGGCCAGCAGATGGCGGAAATGTTGAAGTCAGTGCCTGCTCCTCACCCCAATCTGGGTGGAAGTCTCGATCTTTCGGTTTAGTTGAAATTACAGCATGTGTCCTCATGTAACACCCATTGCAGCAAGCAAAACCCAAACAGCTCCAATTCGAATGAATTGAAGCCGTTTGGGTCGTTTTTTTTCTGAATATTCATTCCGAAATTACGATCTTTTTATTACGATCTTCTCAGCGAAGCTTTGACAAGCTTGGCAATCGGCCTTCAAAGGGCAGTGTATTCTTCAATGTCCATAACTCATCGTAACTGGAAATCTGAAGATCGGCTTTGGACAAGTCCTGGTTGCCTGATCCCGGATTGCGATATCCGATACAGCGCATGCCTGCACTTTTGGC
>NZ_JBHFJH010000035.1:0-60343 GCF_057334655.1 Paenibacillus sp. AGC31 | reverse complement strand
GACGATGGATCTGGCGACAAACACGTTGCTTCACTTACAGAAAAATCGCAAATTCAAGAAGAGTCGTAATGCCTTCATTCATTCCGATCAAGGTACGCATTACACTCATCCGGATTTTCAGAAGAAAGTGAAACGGATGGGGCTTGGACAATCCATGTCAAGACGAGGAAATTGTTGGGATAACGCACCGCAGGAGTCGTTTTTTGGTCATTTTAAGGATGAAACTTCCTTAAAGAGCTATGCCACGTTAGACGAAGTCAAACGTGAAGTTAAAGCCTATATGACCTACTATAATCACTATAGATACCAGTGGAACCTAAAAAGGATGACCCCTGTACAATACAGAGATCATCTTCTTGAAGCCATATAGTTTTTTTTAGAAATGTCCTTTACATAGGGTACAGTTTACGTTAGGGCGCAGCCTTTTCATTTTCAACGGTTTGTATAAAAAGAAGCTCATACCTTTACTTACAGTGCACCTTGAAGGTTTGCAGGTTGATTTTCCTCATTCACCAGACCTTGGATAAAGGTTTCAAAATTGGGCGCAAGCCAAGTGATCTTGTAGCCTTCTTTTTTATCCACATGAACAACCTCGGGCTCACCCGCATTGCCGGATTCACGATAATCCAGCATCACGATCTCTGAATCGGAAGGGCACTCACATAGTACAACACCAATCTCGGGGTACCCCCCCTGCTCGATGATATATCGGCTACCCGCTTGACCACCCAACGAATGTGCTTTCTCACGTCCAATACCCAGTATTCCCTTGATCTCCACGCGGACCTTCTTGGCAGCCTCTACTTGGCCGACAGGATAATGCCGATAGTGGGGAACACCACCATTATGTAATTTCATCATGTTAATATAGGAAGTTGGCAGCTTGAACACCAACTGCTCCTCCATTGACTCGATCTGTCCATCGGTAGGCGGGGCCAATACATATTGATCCGCAGCTTCAGCACTGTCATTCCAAAAACCCATTGGTTCCAGATGGCTAACACGAACAGGTGCAATTGAGATTTCAGAGACTGATGGGACGGTATCCACGGGCTTCTCTGCAGATTCGGACAGCTCCTCCATTTTGCTTCGAATCCACTCCAGAAATTCCAGCGTATCTTCATCTTCAGGATCCAATTCATCCGCTCTTTCGAACGCCTGCAACGCATGCGCATATTGCTCTAGATAGTAATAAGCCAGTCCAATCCGATAATGCCAGAGTGGGTCACCTGTTCCCTCTTTAGCAACCGTCAGGAATTGTTCGACTGCCTCTTCATATCGTTCCAGGTTATTCAGCGCTCGTCCCAGATGGTTAACCAGCTCATAATCCCTTTCTTCCACAGGAATCGCTTGAATTGCATCTACAATTTCCTGAAATTCATCTTCTTCATGCCACTCTTGCAGTTGAACCAACAGATCGTCTCTCATTCTCTTTTCCTCCCGTTCATTCACTCATGACTACGTATTGAAAATTATACCACTATCCGGATCACCATCTCCAGCAAAGCAAGATCCTTAGGGATATCATGAATCGATATCTTTTCATTTCGGATGACAAGACTAAAAGAGGTAACCTGAACCCGGTTAAGAAAACCAGGCAGGCTACCTCCTTATATTCCTTCCACTACATTGCATTCTTCATTCAATTCAGCAACTCAACACAATCGTACACCCAACCTGCACTTAACCAGTTACCCAAGTCACTTGAACCGCTGATTGGCGTAATCGTGATGGTATTGGAACCATTCACGAAGTAGGATGCTGGAACATTCCAGCTAAAGGTTGTGTTGTTCCCACGATACGTACCAATGGTGAAGCTGCGAGAATTGGGCTGTGAAGATGCAGCAGGATTGGTTAAAGCATGTCCATTAACCGTTACACTAGGTCTGCCATTATTGTAAGCTGCGGTAATACCGATGTTGAGCGTATGAGAAGACGCCGCTTGAGATGCATTCAAATTAAACGTTATTGTGGTTGGAGAATTCTGACCACGGAACTGGATTGCCGGGAATCGATTGGTCGCGCTACCGGTAGCATAGGTGACAGGCCCCCAGCTTGGGTTGCGACTATCGGATGGGTGACGAATCGGAATCGTCTGTCCATTCAGGAGCTCCCGTGGTGTACCATCCCAATTGCCAATTCGCCAGATGTTAGAGGCTTTACTTGGGTCATTGTTGATCGTACGTGTATTCAATGTCATCGTTTGTCCTGCCGTGACATTAACCGTTTCCGTATATACAGCCAGTTCTCCCTTATAGGCTGTCATGGTGTACGTGCCCGGAATCATGCTGTATTTGGCTGCCGCCCCACTTGAAGAAGTTCCTACCCAATACTGGGCATTGCTATTGGCGAATCCCATTGTGTAAGCATACCCTGTATCCATCCCGGAGAGACCATTAAGTACCACGTTCCCCCGACTGGATACCCAACCCTGCAGATTCAGACCAGACATCCAGCTGAAGTCGGGTACACTTGGCGTACCTCCGGTTGTAAAGATCAAAGCGTACGGCCCATGCAGACCCAGGCGCCAATTCTCCGTCTGTGCATGTCCCGAGTTCATATAATTATACACTTCCGTCTCTGTTCCACTTTGGAACTGGATGTCGCGGAAGAATGGACCACCAGAGCTTTTTTCCCGATTGCCGTAGGCCATAAATACACCGACGCCATTCCCCGTAACTCCACGAACGGATAAATCTTTGGCCTGATCATTACCATAATATTTGGAGGCTGACTGTCCATTTGCAAACCCGAACACATCCTGACTTTCAATCGCTCCAGTGTTACCTCGGTTGTTTGAATTCGCCGGAACACCTGTCAACACACTACCATTACCACGGAAAATGTACCGCAGCTCCCCGATCGAAGGTTGAGCCGTGATATGCGTTGCCATGTATATGATGTTCTCCCCACCACGCGAAGCATAATAGTGGGTCAGTGTGCTTGTGGATACCGTGATTAACACAGTTGATCCTGAAGGAGAAGTATTCCAAGTCACATTGGCAGAGGAGCCCAAACCTGAGCCGATATGTGATCCTCTGTTGCTGTTCAGCTCCGTACCGTTCATTTTGGCTGAGATAATATCCCCATTGGTTTTGTTCACCACGTAGACTAAGCCTGAACCGGTGTTTACTTCAATTCTGGAGCCGTTATCCGTAACATTAATGGTAGCCGCGTGTCCAGTAGATGCAGGGTATACAGCTGCTGTTGCGATCATAACGACAATTAAAAACAAACCAAGCGCCTTTCTCACTATACTTTTGGTCATGAGTAAATCCCTCCCTGGATTCCATTTAATAAAGCGCTTACATTATAATGTATAATAACTGACACTTTCGTCTCATATCGATATGTCTGCTATGCGGGCATGTCCATAATCAACTGAAATGTTATGTCTGCGTGCGTATAGAATAAAATCATCACTTCATGTAAACCAGATCTCTTCACCCCCTTTTTAAATCACTCTTCAAACTAAAAGTATTCTTACAATTCCAATAAAATAATACCATTATATTACATATACTTGCAATGAAAACGGCTCGTATATCCGATAGCAAATTCTGAAAACAAAAAACGCAGCTTCAAAAAGCTGCGCTAGCAGATACCAAGCTCGAGACAGTATCATCTCTTCCGAATAGGTATCCATATCTCACTTCTATATTGCTCTACAGTAACATCCTTGTGCTCATTCCATAACATTTCCGGACCCTCACTCAGCTCATAGTCCGATGAAGGAAACCACTCCGCGTAGATCCGGCCCCACACCTCCTGTAGCGTGCCTGGAAACGGGCCAACGACAGTAAATACAGCCCACGTCGAAGCAGGAACCTCGAGCTGTTCCAGTCCTTCAGGCACTTCTTTTGTCGTAGCAGCGCCAATGTAATGATCCAGTTCTCCTTGTTCTGCCATCCGCCCCTCACTGAAATGGGCCGAAGCACTAATTAAGCCCAGAGGCTGGACGTTCGATGCCCCCTTAATTGTATCAATCAATTCTGGTGTAAGACTCTGGTACATCGCAGCGATCTCCGGATTAACCCCGTTGAATACGATTGGCACCCTTTTACGAATACCCACGATTCGAAACGCCTCTTTATCTTCAATGCGGTAGTTCATTTCGCTTCCTCCTTGAATGGTCAGTTGAAATGTCATCCGTGGGAAGGCTTTAAGAAATGGACCATGGTTTCGCGCTTCGGAGGGCGTAGTGCCATGCATGCTTTGAAAAGCACGCGAGAAAGAATCCGGCGATGTATACCCGTATTTTAGTGCAATATCAATGATTTTGCTGTCACTGTAGCTTAACTCCATGGCTGCAAGTGTCAAGCGGCGACGTCGAATATATTCCGAGAGCGTTACACCACTAAGAAAAGAGAACATGCGTGTAAAATGATACTCCGAGCAGCAGGCAATCCGGGAAATCTCCTTCATGTCCACGACATCCATCAGATGCTCCTCAATATAATTCAAGGCTTCATTTAACCGCCTCAGCGTATCCATATCATCCCTCCCACGTTAATTTAAGCTTAGCAAAGTCATTCTCTTTGCATCCGACATTACCTGCACCATTCTGTAGGCTCTTTGCATCTAAACAGAAAAAAGAGCAGCATCAGCTACTCTTTTATAACCTTGATATTCACATATCTCCAGTAGTCAAGTCAAACAGGTCAAACCAGATACTCTGCCATAATCTGCTCGATATCGTACGGCGTAATGCCTTGATTCACCGAATAGATTGTATCCGCCTGATCCATTGTATCCACCAATTCTCCTCTAGCTTTGGCATGGAGCATGAACAAGTCATGCAGATCGGGTTTGCGTAGAGTCGTTAGTGCTTTCCCCATCAGGACCATGCCTTTTTGATTGCCTTCCACATTATTGTAGTAATCCGGGTGGCTTGTCAGCGCCAGGTCTGTCCAGATGACGGTACGTTCGACCAGGTCCATAATGACAGGGATTGCAATCTGGGTATCTGCTGTAATATCGATTTTGTTCGCTACGGTAGACGGTTCGAAAATCTCGCCAGACCCCGGCTTCTTCCGCATCATCCACCCTACAAAACATTCCGGCAGATCACAATACGGATGACTGGTGAACGAAAGCAGGGTTGCCACCACATATCGTCCACCATAAGCCACGATGGATGGAATATGCAGATCAATGAACTCACTTGCTCCGTTAGGTGCGGTCACAATGTCTCCGCTATGGACAGCCTTATAGTTAGAGGAGCGCAGATTCGTATAGGAAATGTGCTCCACATAGTTCCAGTCCTTATCGTACATCACCGCAGACAAGTCAATGTCCACACGCCCTGTAGACTTTCCATCCACGTCCCCCTCTTTCCACCAGTTGAAGAAACGAATCGTATCTCCCTCGGCCATCGGCACACGGCTTCCACGAACGATGGTACGTAGAGCCTTGCTTGCCGATCTCTGGGAAAAGGGTACCAGATAATCATGAAGCTGTGGATCGACATAGGTCTTTCCAAGCGTGGGAAGGACAGCGAAGCGCTCTATCAGCGCCTGTTCGCATAATTGCACGACCTCCTGACACGTGGCTTCATCGATGTCTGGCAACTCATTCGGAACAGCAAAGGCTTTGGCTACATTGCCTTTTGGGAAGAAGACACGCAGATCCTGCGGTTCATTACGCTGTGTAAAATGCTGTCTCACTTGCAACAAGACCGGGGTAGATACCTGCTCCAAAACCTCACCAAATGTCAGCAGTACATACGCTTCATCTTCGGTCATCCGCAACAAGTGATCCAGTCTTCTCGCGAATTCACCTGGACGCTGTGATAACAGATCGATCAGACTCCAGACATTTCGATATTGGAAGGCAAGTTCCACACTTCCGTTGAAAGTCGAATAAGGTTTATTATTACGCAAAATAGCAAAGGCTTCTTCACATCGTGGATACCGAAGCTTATATTCCGAAGGATGCAGAATTTCGCCAAGGCGAATCCAGCGATTCTTATATCGCAGCATATCCTCCGTGATGGAGCCGCATTGCTCCAGCAATCCGAGCAAAAGGCGTCTTTCACGGCGTTTGAATTTCCGAAAGGGAGAAGCCGTTGCGAGGCTGACATCACCATCGGACCAGGCAACAGCCAGACGTAGGACATCACTTGCCGTTTTGAAATACGGACCGATCCGGTCGATGTTCGCTTTTTCATGCTTCAACAGCGAGGCAACCACAAAGCCCACATTTTCTTTGAACGGAATCTCAGCGGGTAATAGCGCATCCACGTCTTCCGGGTTTGCATGCTCCAATACCATATCGATATCCGCCTTGTCCGTTTCCGAGATGGAACCTTTTGCTTCAATGATCTGACGGATGAGCGTCTGGAATGCTTGCTGGTTTCCCAAACCAATGACTTTCAAGTCCGTCTTCTCCAGCAAAGGCATTCTCTCCACACATTGTTGATCGGGATAGACCACATTCAGGTTGGTCAGATAATGAATAATTGCATTAAGGTATAACTCCGCTTCATCCGCATGCATCACCTGCATCGGGAATCCTGCATACATCGGTTTGTATTTCACATGTGCGCCGACCATGACTCTCAGATCAGCCTCAAGTTGAATATATACTGCTTCAAATTGTTCCTTGGACAGCTGCCGCGTTGCATGCATCAACTCGTCCGAGAAAGTGTATCCAAGTGCTTCAATATTTTTGAGGGCAGTCGCCAGGTGTGTCTTCGGCAACTGTTGTTTCCCTTCGTTTGATTCGATAATGAGTTTGTTCGCTCTACGCAAATAGATTGTATTGTTCATGATAAAAGAGTCCAGGAAAGCCACATCCCTATATAACGTGAAAGGTTAGGGTTAGAAGGAAGGAATGTGATAGCCTGGACGCCTCCTCTCTGAAATAAAATCTTCAGGAGAGCTGCGCCCCTATGATCTCCAATGATTGTAGAAGGAAGGATCGCAATAGCCTGAAGGCCAGCGGTTCAAAGTTTGTCACCCAAACCTCTGGTGAACCCATCATCTCAGATTCCACGATCTTCCAACAGGGCGAAAGTATTACGACATGAATTTAAGATTTTAATGAAATAGAAAAAAGCCTTTGCCGACCCCCAATGTCAGCAAAGGCTTTTCATTTTAGATTGTGTTTATTGATCAATCAAGTTTGTTACTTTCAACATTCTTGCAATCAATGCAGTAACCTCGGCACGAGTCATCGTGGTCTTTGGACTCAGAACCTCTGGCCCATTACCTTGAATGATTCCGGCTGCAATCAACTGGGCTACATCTTCTTTCGCCCAATTCGATACATCCGCTGCATCACTGTAACGTTCCAGTTCAGAGTTCATCTGATCCGGGCTAATTGCCGCTTCCGGTTCAATCAGACGGTAGGCACGAGCAACCATAGCAAATCCTTGCTCACGTGTGATCTCCTGATTACCGTAGAAGTTCCCATTATCGTAACCGCGAACGATACCGAATTCATTTGCAAGGGCTACCGCAGAGCGGAACCATGCGGAATCGTTAACGTCAGGGAATAGATTTTGTGGTGCATCCTGACGCATTAAGCCCAGTCCAAGCACAACAATCTCGGCAAACTCAGAACGAGTAACCTGACGGTTCGGTGAGAATGTGTTATCTCCGTTACCTTGCAGATCTAATCTCGCAGCGATGTTGTTCACATCCGTTTTACCCCAATGGGATCTGGCATCTTCAAAATCCTGCGGATTCCAGATGACCGAATAACTTCCGCTACTACGCAAGTCATTAATGAGCGCGTAGTAACGACTATTGATCTTCGTAACAACCGTTGGTACATGGAAAATGCTACCGTCCGGGTTGATAATTACGCCTGTTGTAATCCGGTTCGGGTCGATACCTTCCGGAAGTGCAATATACTTCGGTGCATAGCCGTTCAGCTGGCCGGATCGCACGGTCTGTCCATCTTTTGTAAACGTCAGATCCAGATCAACCGGCGTCACAAGTAGCTCATATCCTTGGGATGCGGCTCTTGTCTCGGCGCTGTCAATCAAAGCATCCGAGGAACGTGCGATATCAACATGGACATCAATATCATTCAACGCTGCATTACCAAGCTGTCTGGACACACCATTCACGTCCATTTTACCGCCAGGTACCGGATAGATCGCCAGCGGATTGCTAATGTTTAGTTTGGAACCTTGATCCACTAATTGTTTCAGTGTTTCCAGGGTTAACCCGTCCACCTTCATATCCCCATCATTAGGTGAATGAATGGCGAACTGCTGGCCTGTGCCTTGTGACATGGCAACATTCAGCTTGGCTGGATCAACTTGAACCAATGTTTCTTTGTTATTAGATGGTTTGGATGTAGCAAATGGTTGATGGCTACCATCCTGAGTTGTTTCCAAATTATCCTTCACGGGTGCCGGAGTTGGCGTTGGTACAGGCGCAGGTGTAGGTGCTGGTGTGCTTCCACTGTTACCGCCCGTATTTCCACCGCTGCCATTGTTGCCTCCACCATTGTTACCATTGTCACTGGATGCTCTGGTGATGACCGTAGTGTACTCCGTCTGCAAACCATTCGTATCTGTAACTCTAATGACAATTGTGTTTGAACCTACCTTAAGTGCAAGATCATCACTACTATTGCCACTCTCCACTTCCCTCCAGATTCCATCATGCAAAATCTCAATTTTGTCTGCAGAATAAGGAGCAGTCGGGTAAATACGTAGATTGTACACATCATTGGTTACCGTTGCTGCGTAGTTGAATTGGTTTGGATCAAATGCTTGGTTCAACGCAATATTTTTCCCAAATGAATCGGTCAGACTGAGCTGTGTCAGTGCTTCTTTTACAATAGTAAATGTTTTCGTTTTCGTAACGGAACGTCCTCCGTCCACTGCTGTTACCTCAACGGTATAAGTGCCGGGTGCAAGATCTTCATCCAGATGATAGGACCAGTTTGGGTCCCCAGCATTCCAGATCAAACTTCCTGCAACATCAATTACACGACCTTCTGCATCTTTCAACACTGCACTCAGCGTATCTGTATCCGTATGGACCGTACCCGAGACTGCTGGCTTCTTATCTGAAGTACTCCCTGCTGGTTCAATAATCTTCAGCGCGCTCGCGAATGGGTCTTCCAAATCGAATTGGAAATCATGAACCAATGTCCCTTCTGCTCCCTCGCCTTTTAGATAGCCAGATGTTCCATTGTAAGCAACGTTAACCTTCTCATCACTTGATAATTTAACCGATTCGGGCAAGGTCAAAATCAATTTTGTAGGATCAGATCCATCGATGACAGCTCCGACAACTTCTACGGCTTGCCCACCTACCGTAACTGTAAATGCACTACTTAGATCCACTTCAGAAACTACTTCGATACTTTTATTAAAATGAATGGATATCGTGCTTTCGCCCTCGATGAAGCTGCCGCTGTCCGCTTTGGGTTGATTCTTGACCAATCCATCGATTGCGTTATCCAATACACTTAACAGGTCATTTACTTGAGTCTGTGTTACCAAAGGATTGCTCAAAAGTGTCTGTGCCTCTTGGACTTTGGTTTGCAATGCATTCCATGAATCAGTCGTGTAATCATCATTCGATAAAGCTAAGGCTTCTTTCACTTTTTTCGCTAATGGCATTGTATTGACTGCATGAATAGCCTGCTCGAATTCATCAACCTTGAGTCCGGTTAACGCGTCTCTCAACGTGCCACTACCGTCATAGTTAATTGTAATTTCTTCTCCCGATTCAAGCTGAGCTTCCGTCAGAGGGATGGAAATCGTAGATCCATTAGCTATAAATTGACTCAGATCATCATACACGGTACCTCCAATTGTGACGGTGAAGCCCTTCAAATCATCCGATTTCACGTCACGATTGAAGGTTAGATTCAAAGTTCCATCGTCATTGACTTGCGATATTAGCAAGTGAGCATCTTTAGGATCTGGATAAGCAGCTGCAAACGTGAAGTAAGAACCGTCGGCAAAGTTGGAACTGTTTAATGTAACCTTTCCATCCGTTACTGGATAAAAGGTATCATTATTGTCAAAAGAGTCATCTTGGCTAAGAATGATGTAGCTTGGTTTTAAGCCTTCAGCATCATCCACTTGAAGTGTGATATCTTGATCACTCCAGTTTGTTTTGTCCACCTGATACGAACGATCCATGATCTTTACACGAAAGCCATCTTTCACGATGGGTGCACTTACATAAGATACGGTATCGTTCGCGCTCTTGTCTGCAAACATAAAGAAGGAGTTGTTATCCATCGTATTCTCATTGTCGACATTATCTGAATGAATCGTATCTCCAAGAGCAATGGCTACATTTGAGCCGACTCCTTGTGACTTGGATTGTTTCTGGTTCTGGGCACCTAAGTCATCACGGCCAATCCCGGTAATGCGATTCTTGTAATCTGCCTGGTTCGACAAATTCCAGAAAACAGTACCTTCTTCTCCATTCCAATCACTGGAAACATAGTTGTCTGCCAGAGTGATTCCGTATTTTAACCCCAAGTAACTGTACACTTTAGTTCTTTCAACGTCCTGTAACTCGCGATTATATAATATCGTTTCCGATATTAGTCCATTAAACCTTCGATTATGCCCTGCTCCGAAGTAGTAACCCGTAGCACTTGTGGCACTATTAAAGCTCGCTGTTCCTGCAGTTGTTTTATCGATTAACTTCGTATGATTTAAATACATCCCAAAGTAATCCTCAGTGCGAAGTACATTGAAAATATCTGCTTGCCCTAACTGATACGGATTACCTGCATTATTTCGAATCAATTCGTCGTTCCCTGCATTGCCAAATGAAGATCTGATTACACTTGTACTGTACGTGTCGGTGCTTCCTTGGCCGCCAAAATGCCATGGGAAACCATTCGCAGCAGCTCCTTGAATGGAAAATGCCTCACGAGCGACATCCGTTGTATGGAAAGGCGCCCTGATATAGTATCCTTTGTTACCATCAATTAATATACCGCTGTTAAAGTTAATGGCACCTGTAACTAAGGTGTTAGGATTTACGATACTCCATACATTATCATGTTCTACATTGGGGTCTAGATCTACCAGATCGGTCAAAGAAGTGATTTTACTGCCGTCAGCTGCCAGATTCATACTTCGCTCAACATCAATCCATGATATGAGTCCGTCGCTTACACCACCCGGATATCCCCCTGCGGTAATCGCGGTACTGTTGGATGCAGGATTTTCAGTATCTGCATGAGCTTCTATGGCTGGAAACAAAATTGGTGTAGGCAATATACTCGCAACCATCACCAAAGAAAGCACCCTTGACCATACTCTTGTCATTTTGCTGTTGCGCAATTTCTTATTGTTCTTCAAACACTTGTCACACCTTTCGACTATATCTAATTTAGCTAAATCATTCTTCTCATAATCCCTTCAGGATGTCTGATTTACTAGATTGTGTTAATTTTGAAAAGCTTCACCGCTTATTTTACACTGAGCCTCTTACCAAACTCTTACCAAGCTATACGATAATGAATACTGATCGGTAGAAGGAAACAAATAGAGTTCAGTAACTCCAACGTCAGTCCAAAAAGTAAAAAGCCTTTGCCGACCCCCAATGTCAGCAAAGGCTTTTCATTTTAGATTGTGTTTATTGATCAATCAAGTTCGTTACTTTCAACATTCTTGCAATCAATGCAGTGACCTCAGCACGAGTCATCGTGGTCTTCGGACTCAGAACCTCTGGCCCATTACCTTGGATGATACCCGCTGCAATCAACTGGGCTACATCTTCTTTCGCCCAATTCGATACATCCGCTGCATCACTGTAACGTTCCAGTTCAGAGTTCATCTGATCCGGGTTGATTGCCGCTTCCGGTTCAATCAGACGATACGCACGAGCAACCATCGCAAATCCTTGCTCACGTGTGATTTCCTGATTACCGTAGAAGTTCCCATTATCATAACCGCGAACGATACCGAATTCATTCGCAAGGGCTACCGCGGAGCGGAACCATGCGGAATCGTTAACGTCAGGGAATAGATTCTGTGGTGCATCCTGACGCATTAAGCCCAGTCCAAGTACAACAATCTCGGCAAACTCAGAACGAGTAACCTGACGGTTCGGTGAGAATGTGTTATCTCCGTTACCTTGCAGATCTAATCTCGCAGCGATGTTGTTCACATCCGTTTTACCCCAATGGGATCTGGCATCTTCAAAATCCTGCGGATTCCAGATGACCGAATAACTTCCGCTGCTACGCAAGTCATTAATGAGCGCGTAGTAACGACTATTGATCTTCGTGACAACCGTTGGTACATGGAAGATGCTACCGTCCGGGTTGATAATCACGCCTGTTGTAATCCGGTTCGGGTCGATACCTTCCGGAAGTGCAATATACTTCGGTGCATAGCCGTTCAGCTGGCCGGATCGCACGGTCTGTCCATCTTTCGTAAACGTCAGATCCAGATCAACCGGCGTCACAAGTAGCTCGTATCCTTGGGATGCTGCTCTTGTCTCGGCACTGTCAATCAAAGCATCCGAGGAACGTGCGATATCAACATGGACATCAATATCATTCAACGCTGCATTACCAAGCTGTCTGGACACACCATTCACGTCCATTTTACCGCCAGGTACCGGATAGATCGCCAGCGGATTGCTAATGTTTAGTTTGGAACCTTGATCCACTAATTGTTTCAGAGTTTCGAGGGTCAACCCGTCCACCTTCATATGCCCATCATTTGGTGAATGAATGGCAAACTGCTGACCTGTGCCTTGTGACATGGCAACATTCAGCTTGGCTGGATCAACTTGAACCAATGTTTCTTTGTTGTCAGATGGTTTGGATGTAGCAAATGGTTGATGGCTACCATCCCGAGTTGTTTCCAAATTATCCTTCACGGGTGCCGGAGTTGGCGTTGGTACAGGCGCAGGTGTAGGTGCTGGTGCTGGTGTGCTTCCACTGTTACCGCCCGTATTTCCACCGCCGCCATTGTTGCCTCCACCATTGTTACCATTGTCACTAGATGCTCTAGTCACGTTGATTTTATACGCCGTAACATTTCCAAGTGAATCGGTTACTCTAACAACGATCTTATTCCCACCGACTTGGAGCGGTAGATTCTCACTAACAGTGCCACTTGAAACCTCGTTCCATTCTCCATCTCCAACAGCTATTTCAATCTTCGCAAGTGGATCAAGTGCCGTTGGCGTTAACTGAAATTGATATACGCTATTCGGAACAGAGATGGTGTACGTGTCTTTAGCCGGATCAAAGGCCGGGGACAAGCTTCCCACGGAAGGGACCAGCGTCTGCAACGTAGATTCATCTGTACCAATTACTTTGGTAAGTCCCGTTCTAGCGTTAGTCAGATCCTGAAGTGCCTTGTCTACCTGCGCTTGATTCGCTGTCAGATCATTCAACACTCGCTCTGCTTCATTCATCGCATCTTTGAGTGCTACCCAGCTCGCTGGCGTATAGGCTGACTCTTCCAGGCTTTCACCTGTAATTTCAGTTACTTTCGCTTGTAAAACTGATTTATCTACAACTGGTACAGATGTTGTAGGGATTAGGCCCGTTCTTGCATCAGTCAGATCCAAAAACGCCTTGTTTACCTGCGCATGAGTCGCTGTCGGATCATTCAACACTCGCTCTGCTTCATTCATCGCATTATCCAGTGCTGTCCAGCTCGCTGGTGTGTACTCCTCTTCGTCCAGTTCGCCTGTTTCGATCTTATCCTTAATCTCATCGGCTTTGGCTTTCAACTTCGCCTTATCAATAACAACATAACTTTTCGTATTTGATGCTTCTGAATCTGCATAGGCTGGACTGTCCGTCTTCGCTGTTACTGTCACTTTGTACGTGCCAACTTCTAGCGATGGTACCAATTGCGACAGGTTAAGCGCCGTTCCGGTTACTTCCTCCGTCCGCTTCGTGCCGTCTTCCAGTTCAATCGTTACTTCATATTTATCTGCATGCGCAACTACTTCCCATGTCAACTCATCGTCGGTCAGTGTGACGTCCGGTACCGTCAAAGGAGTAGCAGCAGTTGCAATGGTAAAGTAAGAGTTCGGACCAAAATTTGAGGTATTAAGAGTTACTTGGCCGTTCTCAATTAAATGGAATGAGTCTTGTCCATCAAATTGAGCATCATTGCTGATCACAACATATTGAGACAAAGCCGGGTTAGCTCCCGCTTCGTCTACCTGAAGTGTAATCTGTGATTCAGTCCAGTTTGCTTTCTGTACCTTGTAGACACGCTCCATCCCAAGTAGCTTTTTCCCATCTTTCGTAATTGGTGTTTTGAATTCAGTACTTGCTCCATTGTCACCAAACGTAAAGAAAGAAGAATCCTTTGAGAATTCATTTTTATTTGCAGAATTGGCATCCTCAACACTGTTGCCCAAAGCAATCGTCAACGTAGATCCCTGTTCCTGCGCTTTGGCTTGTTTCTGCATCAAGCCGCTCTGATCATCTCGACCGATGCTTGTAATGCGATGGGTATAGACTGCGTTCTCCTGGGCATCCCAGATCGTAGCCATGTTTGAATCGACATATGAATTGGCTGTCGTCTGATCAAGCGTATAGCCGTATTTGATCGCCAGATATGTGCTGACTTTTTGGCGTTCTACGTCCGTAAGATCATGGTCAAATACGATGATTTCTTCAATCGAACCCTGCCAATATCCACTATTGGCCGCAGTTGCCGGAATTAGCTTACCAACTACGGCTCCGTCCGAGTTACCAGTATTCCACGCCTTATTAAGTTCTTTTCCCCAACCACCCAGTTCCTGTACCTGCTTCATTTTACTGTACAATCTAGCTATATTCGTTCCAGTGTCCCCACCTGTCCAAGTAACAAATAGCTCGGTCGGGAACGTCATTCCCATAAACTTGTCGGGAGTGTATAAAGTCTGGTTAGGGTCACTGTTAAATGTCGTCAAGCCGCCTCTTGCGTCAACTTGAAGCATCCCCATGCCCGTATAACCGCCCGTTTGTACTCCCCATGAAATAATATAATTGAGGCCTCCTGTTTTATTGGTTTTGCTAACGGTAATGATCGATCTTGGGCTCTTCCCTTGAGGGAGCTTACTTACATCCAGATTCATAAAACTACTCGTGCCGTTATATTCCAATACCGGATTGAAATTGATATTATGATTTTTATCATCCCAATAGGTCGGTTGATTAGCTTCCGTACTTTGGGTTGCATTGTTTATTTTACTGCCTTGATCTTCCCAGATACTCACCTTTTCGCCGCTGGCAACTCCGTTTACCCGCTCTGGTCGTAGCCATAGTGCAGGGGCACCAACTCCACCCGGACCAACAGGAGTCTCGTTAGTCGCCTCCGCTTGAGCCAAACTCATGGGTAACGTTCCAATCGCCAGAATAAAGGAAAGAACTAACATGGACATTCTTTGCCATGGTTTCTTCCGAATTTTTGCTGTGTACATAGGTTCCTCCTACTTAATATGTTATTTTTGGACTGCTTACTGACTCAAAACATAATGTTGACCCTCATCTTGCTTATTCTACACATAGCCTCTTACCAAACTCTTACCAAACCTTTCGCTAGCAAATACGACAAAAAAACAGCCTTGCAAACGAAGCTGCAAGGCTGTATATTTCCAATTAACTATTTGATTGTTTCCATTGCTGGTACCACAACTCAACTTCCAACCCAGGACGTATGCCCGCCTCTTGTTCTAACGTAGTGACCAACTGATTATATTGTGCGATTACAGGATCTTTATTGCCTAATCGATCATAGGTCTTCATTAAAGCCAATCCGACTTGCTCCAATGATGGCTCGAATTGCTGTACCCGGTGATATAGCGTAAGTGCTTCCGTATTCTGTCCTAGATCAATGTAATATTGTGCAAGTTCCATGGCATGATTACGCCAGAGTGCATGCAAGCGCTGACGCTCCAGCTCAGCCCATATGTAATCGTCCTCACCATAATATTTGCCTTCATATTGATCTGAGGTCTGTCGATGTTCAGCTATTGTAGACGAAGATAATAGAGGCAATCGGTTAAGACGGCTCTCCCATTCTTCCGCGTCAATCCTGAATTCACCCGTTTCCAATAGATAACCAAACTGTTGATAGCGAATGGACATCTTATCCTCACCCATGAGTTCGTTCATCATGCTGCGTAAGCGATGGATCCCACTGTGCAGATTGGATATACCTCTCCGCTCATCCAACTCTGGCCACAACAGTTCAAGTAACGTATCCCGCTTAATCGGTTTGTTCCGATGGTGGAGCAGATAAGCGAATAACTCTCTAATCTTGGTTGTTCTGAATTTCATATGTTTTGGCGGCTCATTGGGGTGCACTTGGACTTGGAGCATCCCCAGACAACGGATCAACATGGATGGCCCTTCTGCTACATTCAGACTTGCTGACACCGTTCGGCGTTGATACATCTTCATCGTTTTTTCCAAACGGTCACGTGTTACAGGCTTCATAATATAATCCAGCACTTCAAGCCCATAGGCCGTCAGTGCATGTTCGTTATATGCGGTTGTGAAAATAACTTCTGTTCCAGGAGAAACCTCATGGATACGTTCGGTCGCCTCGATCCCGTTCATCCCCGGCATCTGAACGTCCATAAAGACGATTTCCGGCAGATGAATTTCGATCTGATCTATGGCTTCCTGTGCCGTCAGAAAAGAGCCGATAACTTCGCAATCCTCTCTCTCTAGCAACAGTTTGTTCAACCTGCTCAGAGCGAGATATTCATCATCTACCAAAATCACTCTCATATGCACAACTCCTCTGGCTCACTGATCACCCTTTAATCTATAATTTTACCATAAATCCTGACGTGGGACCGCTATCATTTAAATATAGAATCTATGTTCCGGTATTCAAAAAAATGTTCTTCTTTGGCGGAGGGCATGCAGGAATTTGAAGTAAACTGTCGAAAACTAAAGTCTGCCATGAAACCAATAACCTATAAAAAGATACCCCGATATGTAGTGCTGTCGATTCTATTCCTGACTATTTTACTTGGCTTTCGCTGGATATGGTCCGAGACTTTCACTATACCCGCACATCCTGAACCCATTGAAGGCTTGTTAGACCTTCGAGGCTGGGACCTCACCAACGCCTCACCCATATCTCTGGATGGAGAATGGGAATTTTACCCTAAGGCGTTGATCTCTAATCGTGACGCGAAAATGGATAACCTATCCACACGGATTCAAGTTCCCGGTGACTGGCGTAATGCATTACCACAATCCTCATCGTCATTCGGATATGGAACGTATCATCTTCGCATACTTTTAGATCCATCTGTGAAGGAAATCGCTCTCTGGGGTCAGAAAATCCAGACCTCATCGATCATCGAGATGAACGGGACCATTGTGGCCGAATTCGGCCAACCTGCCACTCATGCCGAAGCCTATCGACCAGAAAGGACTGCATTTACGACTTCCTATGTGCTTAACGGTTCTACCGAACTCAATCTTTTGGTGCAGACCGCCAATTTTGACGATCCTTATAGCGGAGGGATCACGCGCTCTCTCTATTTTGGTTCTCCAGAAGCCATTGGAAGTGAACGAGGATTGTCTATCGATCTGCAAAAGATCACGTTCGCCATACTGGTTTTGCACAGTTTATATGCTTTTGTCATGTTTCTGTTTATCCGGAAGGAACGAGCTCTGCTGACGTTCTCAATGCTAACATTGGTAGCTGCCCTAACGGTCGCCTCCGACCATGACAATCTGTTATTGAGTTGGATGCCACTCAACTTCACTTGGATCGTTAAGGCCAAAGCATTGTCCTATCCGTTGTTCGCATTCTTCCTTATACAGATGGCTAGAAGCTTCTCCCATAATCTACAAGGGCGTACACTGTTCCGTATCTATGCCAGCGTGCTTGGCGCTTACTGTTTATTTCTGCTAGTCGCACCAGTGACCCTGATCTACCATGTACTTGAGATTGGACTATCTGACATCCTTTATCTGTTTGCCATTGGCTGGTCTGTGTACCTGTTCTTCCGAATGGCAGCCGAGAAACGAAGTGACGCCAGCTTTTTGCTCTTTGCGGCAACTAGCAGCCTATCAAGCGTGTTATGGGGAATTGTGAACTCGCGTAGCGAGATCACCAACGTGTATTATCCGATCGATGTGATCGCGGCCATATTCGGCTTCTCCGCCTATTGGTTCAGGAAATACTTCCGCAATTCAAGTGAGATTGAGCAGTTGTACGAACAGCTCAAAGAGGAGGATCGGCAGAAGGATCAATTTCTTGTGAATACGGCTCATGAGCTGCGTACACCGCTGCATGGCATCATCAACATTGCTGAGAGTATTGCAGTCCGTGAACGGCGTAAATCAGGTGGGCAGCAGGCAGAAGACATGAAACTGTTAGTTACCATCGGTCGTCGCATGTCTCAACTCGTTGATGACCTCCTGGATGTCATTCGTTTGAAGGAAAAACGCATTACGCTTCAGAAGAAACCTTTATCTCTTGCATCTGTCATTCCAGGCGTGATCGGTATGTTCCGATTCATGGCAGAGGGAAGGCCTGTCCACATGAAGGTAGATATTCCTGAATCACTGCCTTTAATTCAAGCCGATGAGAGAAGACTCGTTCAGGTGCTCTACAACCTGTTGCATAATGCACTGAAATTTACCGATGAGGGTACGATTACCGTATCTGTCCGGGAAAATGGAGAAAGCATTGTAATTCAAGTCTCAGATACAGGTGTTGGTATAAGTGAGGAGATACAACAGCGAATATTCGAGGCGTATGAACAGGGGACCCCAGAGGCTCGTTTAAGCGGAGGAATCGGCCTCGGTCTTAATATCAGCAGGCAGCTCACCGAGCTCCATGGCGGTCAGCTCACCGTGCAATCTGTACCTGGACAAGGATCAACCTTCCAGATCTCGCTTCCACGGGAAGGTACCGCATCGCTATCGGACCAGACTGAGCAGCAATGGGACGCTCACAGCTTCGATGAAATTGCGATTGCAGAGCCGCAGCAGCAGACCATCTCTCAAGATAAGACTGCCGCAAGAATTCTTGCCGTCGATGATGATCCTGTAAACCTGCGAGTACTAGTCTCCATGCTTGCGAATGAACCATACCACATTCAACCAGCAGCTTCCGCACTTGAAGCACTAGAGTTGCTGGATAAGGAGCCTTGGGATTTACTGATTGCGGATGTCATGATGCCCCATATGTCCGGTTATGAATTGACCGAGAACGTACGCAAGCGTTATTCGGTATCGGAGCTTCCCATCCTGTTACTGACGGCCCGTAACGAACCAGCGGATGTATACGCCGGATTCATGGCCGGTGCTACGGACTATGTCACCAAGCCCGTGGATGCCGTTGAATTAAGGCATCGCATCGGGTCTCTGATCGTACTGAAACAATCCATTGATGAGCGACTGCGCATGGAAGCTGCTTACTTACAAGCACAGATTCAGCCACACTTCCTTTTTAATACGCTCAATTCAATCATGGTTCTTAGTGAGATGGACACGGAGCGAATGCAGAAGCTGGGTGACGCTTTTATCGAGTATCTTCAGACCAGCTTTCATTTCGTCAATTCGGAGAAAATGGTGGAGGTCACTCATGAGTTGGATCTTTCCCGCGCCTATCTCTACATTGAGAAAGAACGTTTCATGGACCGGCTAAATGTTATCTGGGATATTCCAGAGGATCTTGATCTGTCCCTGCCGCCACTCACCATTCAACCGCTCATTGAGAATGCTGTTCGACATGGTATTCTCAGCAAAGTGGAGGGTGGAACCGTGCATATCCGAATCATCAACCAAGCAGCGTCCACCTTGATTGAAATCGAGGATGATGGTGTGGGGATGCAGCCCGAGCAGATCGAGCGGGCACTGGCTTGGCCCAAGAAAGGTCCCGGCGGAACCGGAGGCATTGGATTAACCAATACACATCGCCGGTTGACCCAGATGTACGGACAAGGTTTGACCATCGTCAGCTCGCCGGGCCAAGGTACGAAAGTTTCCTTTGTCATCCCTTTGGACCGCAACATAGGAGTCTAAGCGATACGATCTTTCTATGACTCTACAGCCGTATGCTGTACTGTACGATCGGTATCCGTATGCTTTGTGTAAAAGGTCTACGGGGAACGCGATGATAGCGGACATGTTCAAGTTCAATTCCAAGCTCAAGTTCAGGTTCAGGTTCTGACATACCAAATAAACCAAAAGAGAGCTAGGCACGGGTTTCATCCCGGCTTAGCTCTCTTTTCTATGACTTCATTATGACCTAACACGATAAGCTAAACGTTATACGTGCATGACATGTTTTTCATCCGATAATCCCAGCGCCTTGGCTGTTGAAGAATGAACCTCTTTGAGAAGATCCAGATTCTCCACAAGGGATATGCCATAGGAAGGGATCATTTCCTTGATCTTCGGCTCCCATGCCTCCATATGCTGCGGGAAGCACCGCTGGAGAATCTCAAGCATGACCTGAACCGCGGTGGATGCACCCGGTGATGCACCTAACAAAGCCGCAATCGTTCCATCTGCAGATGTGACCACTTCCGTACCAAATTGCAACGTTCCCTTGCCACCTTGGACGGTATCCTTGATCACCTGCACACGCTGGCCCGCCAGAACCATATCCCAATCCTCGCTCTTCGCACCTGGAACAAAATCACGCAATTCTGCCATACGTTGTTCTTTGGATAACATCAGTTGTTGGATCAGATACTTGGTCAAAGAGATTTCTTTGACACCTGCTGCGAGCATCGTAAGCAGATTATGCATCTTAACAGACGTGATTAAGTCGGCATTGGAACCCGTCTTCAGGAACTTCGGCGAGAAGCCGGCAAACGGCCCGAATAGCAGCGACTTCTTATTGTCAATAAAACGAGTATCCAGATGCGGAACGGACATCGGCGGAGCCCCTACCGAAGCCTTGCCATATACTTTGGCATGATGCTGTTCCACGACTTTTTGATTTTTGCACACCATAAAGATCCCACTGACCGGGAATCCGCCGATATGTTTACCTTCCGGAATGCCCGTCTTCTGGAGCAAATGCAGACTTCCGCCGCCCGCACCAATGAAGACGAATTTCGCCTTATGGCGTTCGACTGCACCGCTCTTCAGGTTTTTCACGGATAATTCCCATTGTCCATCGCTGGTGCGTTTCATATTCTTCACGCTATGTTGGTAGTGGACGCCCACTTGTTGTTCCTTCAAATGTTTGATCAGCATACGCGTTAAAGCACCAAAGTTAACGTCCGTACCGGAGTCAATTTTGGTCGCTGCAACAGGTTCATTACTGGTACGATCTTTCATCATCAGCGGCATCCATTTCGCCAGCTCTTTCTTGTCATCCGAGAATTCCATGCCTGCGAATAGCGGGTGATTCGACAAGGAGTCATACCGTCTTTTCAAAAACTGGACATTGCTCTCTCCATGTACATAACTCAAATGAGGAATCGGCATAATGAAGTCCCGCGGATTACGAATCAGACGGCTATTGACGAGATAGGACCAAAATTGCTTTGAGATCTGAAATTGTTCATTCACTTTAATCGCTTTGCTAATATCTACGGTTCCGTCTGGTCGTTCAACGGTATAGTTAAGTTCGCACAATGCAGCATGCCCGGTTCCGGCATTATTCCATTCGTTGGAGCTTTCCTCTCCTGCAGTGGCTAGCTTTTCGAAAACCTTAATATTCCAGTCTGGTGCCAATTCTTTTAGCAAAGTTCCCAAAGTTGCACTCATAATTCCGGCACCAATCAAGATAACATCTGTACTCGTTTGTCCCTGGCTCATGTCTACCGTCCTTATATCCTATATTTGCCAAAAGGATGTAAGCGTTATCGATTTGGCATTTGCAGCAAGCCCATTCTTGAACGGGATCGCACCTTCTCTGAATGATTATAACCTTGATCTAGTGTATCAATAATATAGAGCAATTTAAATATGCAATTTCAAGATATTTGCTATTCCATCAGTATACGCTAGTTTACATCGGAACGTTAGCCCGGTTATAGGCCTGAAAGATATATTTGTTCAAAACAAAGAAAGGAACCCGGATTTAGGGGGACTTGGGTGATCAAATGGATGCACTAAAAGCCGCTCTCGAATCTCTTCGTAAGGCGGCTTCATATATAAATCAACGATTACCACGCCCGGCGTCTCCGGGAGTACTCAGAAAATTGAAATCAGTTCCTTTGTATACGGATGGCGTTCTTCAGCGAACAACGCATCTGCACCAAAACGGTCAACGATCTGACCTTCCCGCATAACGATGATCCGCTGGCTCATGCGATGTACCGCAGCCAGATCATGGGAGATGAACACGTATGACAGACCAAGCGATGTCCGTAAATCGGTGAGCAATTGCAAAACTGCTCCTTGCGAGATCACGTCCAGGCTGGCCGTCGGTTCATCCAGAACAACAACGTCCGGTTCAATGCCAATAGCACGTGCGATCGTGACCCGCTGACGCTGTCCACCACTGAGCTCATGCGGGTATCGTCCAGCCAAATCGCTCGGAAGCTCGACCGCTTCAAGCAGCTTTTGGACGTAAGCATCCTTCGACGTATAGGTAAAGTGGGACAGCTCGGCGTTCCGTCCAAGTTGTTCGTATGGATCAATCAGCGAATCAGCAATCTTGAGCTTCGGGTTTAGTGCAGCCATTGGATTCTGGAAAACAATCTGAATCTTCCGGCGATGTGGCCGCAACCGTCGGCCGCTCAGCCGTGCAATATCCTGTCCACCCAGTGTAATCGAGCCTGCATCTGCATCTTCGATCCTCAACAGACAGCGTGCGAGTGTACTCTTGCCGCAGCCGCTCTCCCCAACCAGGCCAAGGCATTCACCGTGGTTCAGAGTGAAGGAAATATCATTCACAGCCGGTCGGTCTGCACCTGCATACGTTCGGCTGAGATGTTCCACGTGAAGCACAGGGCCGCCGGAAATGCTGAGCGATGAAACGTTGCCTGTACCCGTGGTATCTATATCAGCATCTGTGTCTGCATGATCTGTATCTGTAATATCTATGACTGTACTGTCTGTGTCTGTATGGTTTAAGTCTCTAGCAAAATCATGGCTTCGCACACCGGAATCTTCGGACTGCACGAGTCCACGGCGTTTTTCATTTTCGTTCATCTTCATTCCGTTCCTGCCTCCTTCAAGCCTGACTTCAGCGAACGACTCAGGACGGGAGCCGCATCAATCAGCTGGCACGTATATTCATGCTGGGGATGGTCAAGAATGCGATGTTTTCCGCCAGATTCGACAATCTGCCCTTCCTTCATCACAGCCAAACGGCTGGCATAGCGGCGTACATGGCGCCAATCATGTGTGATAAACAGAATGGCACATCCCGTCTCCGCTTGTTTGCGTGCCAGCAACTCCAATACGCGATGCCCAGACACACTGTCCAGTGCCGTTGTTGCTTCATCTGCAATCAGCAGACGAGGAGACAGCATCAGTGACGTAGCAATTGAAGCCCGCTGAAGCTGTCCACCGCTCAACTGGAACGGATAGCGGCGCAGCAATTCAGCGCTAAGGCCAACCGATTCCAGCGCTTCCTCAGCCCTTTTCTTACGGAGGGCAGAAGACTTTTCCCCATGTACCTTCTGGTATTCATCAAAGTGCCCACCAATACTGCGAAATGGCGTAAACGCTCCCTGATAGTCTTGAAAAATATATGAGATGCGGCTTCCCCGCAGGGCACGCATCTCCTTTGGCTTCCGTTCGAGCAGGTTGCTGCCTTCGAACATCACTCTTCCTGACGCATGCAGGTTGGGCGGCAGCAGACGACCAATCGCTTGCGAGAGCAAGCTTTTGCCGCTACCGCTCTGTCCAACCAATGCCATGAACTCACCTTCGCGAACAGCCAGAGAGACTTGGTCTACAATAGTACGATCCCGACTGGAGATGCTTAGTTCTTCAATGGAGAGAATCATGGCTGCACCTCCTTCTTCACGTCAAACCGGTCTCGCAGATAGTCACCCAGCATGTTGGCAAGCAGGACTACCGAGACAATGGCAAGGCCCGGATAGATCATCAGCTCTGGCCGAGACTGGAAGTAGGGCCGTGAGTCGTTCAGCATCGCACCCCATTCAGGTGTTGGCGGCTGTGCTCCAAGGCCAATGTAGGACAAGGAAGAGATGAGCAGAATAATTTTGCCCAGATCAAGACTGGCCAGTACGAGCACATGGCCTGCGATATGTGGAAGCAGATGTTTTCTCATGATACGACCGTCCGAAAGTCCGTTGGTACGGGCAATCCGAATGTAATCCTTTTGTGACTCCGATAAAACTGTACTCCGAACGAGACGCGCATAGCTGACCCACTTTACGATTACAATCGCCAATACCAGATTACCGATTCCCGCGCCAAGCAGGCCACTGAGTACAATCGCCACGATGGTATCAGGGAAAGCAAGAAAGGCATCAGCGATCCGCATGAACAGCTTATCGACCCAGCCACGTTTGTATCCTGCGATCAAACCAAACGGAATACCGATCAGCAGTGCAGCACCGAGTGCCAGCAGACTATAACCCAGTGTTTGGCCGCCGCCAAGCAGCAGACGTGTCAGTACATCGCGGCCCAGATGGTCGGTGCCGAACGGATGGAGAGCACTTGCGCCCTGCAATCGTCCGCGCAGATCGGTTAAGGTATGATCATGTTTCAGAACTAAAAAGGCATATACGGAGGCCGCGATGACCAGCAGGGCAAATAGCAAACCAACGATCGCCTGCCAGTTATGTTTTTTAGATTTTGTAGGTGGAATGGGCAGGGGTATGGTTTTCATCGGTGGGCCTCCTTTTCCTTCAGTTTCATTTCAGGATTCAAATAACGGTACGATAGATCAACCGCCGTATTCACGAGAAATACCACGATAGCCATGATCAGAATGTAACCCTGAATCAGTGGATAATCACGCTGGCGGATGGCGTCAACGACAAGCTTACCGATGCCCGGATAAGCGAACAACACTTCAATCACAACAACTCCACCAATCAGGCTGCCGAGGCTGACGCCGAATACCGTAATGACAGGCGGCAGACTGTGCCGGAAGGCGTGAAGCATGAAGATCCGTCCTTCGGATAACCCTCTTGCCCGGGCGGACCGAACGAACTCCTGACTTAGTGAATCTAGCAGGCTAGAACGCAAAAGACGCACATAGACGCTGGAGATAGCGAGTCCCAGCGTCAGAGATGGCAGAATAAGTGAGGTGAATCCATCCCGGCCCATGGTCGGCAGATTGCCGAAGCGTACGCCGAACATGTCGATCAGGATTAGACCCAGCCAGAAGCTCGGCACCGCCGCACCCACAATGGAGAGCATCCGGCTGCCGCGGTCAATCCAACTGCCACGATGGAGCGCTGACAGCGAGCCGAGCGGGATCGCTATGACGAGCATGACCAGCAGTGCGCCTATCGTCAGTTCAGCCGTAGCTGGCAGCGCACGCATCAAGGTCTGCATGACAGGCTGGCCTGTCGAATACGATACACCGAAGTCGAGCCGAACGAAATCGAGCAACCAATTGCCGAACTGGACAGGAAGCGAATCGTTGAAGCCCATCTCCTCGCGTACAGCTTCGACCTGCTCCTGACTGACGGACAGTTCGTCTACGTTCAAGATCGTCAGCACGGGATCACCCGGAGCCAGACGAATGAACAAGAAGCTCACAAACATAATGAACAACAAAAAGATAAATACCTCAAGGAACTTCCGAAGCAAAATGCGAAACATTACATCACATCCAGCTTATTGGTAATCATGTAATATTCACTGCGGGTGGTAACCCAGTTCTTAATCTTCTTACCGTTATAGGCAACGATCGTACCAGGATGCAGCACGAATGAATTCAGCACGTTGTCATGCACGTAGTTGGCTGCCTTCTCAGCAAGCTCTGCGCGCTTTTCCGGTGCAACTGTGAGATTCAGTTCGTCGATGATCTTGGTCAGTTCTGGATCTTCCGATCCACTGAAGTTAAGAGCACCTTTCGGATGGTACGTCGCATTCAGATAATATCCAGCATCCCCACGAGGAGCTGTCAAATTACTGTAGGTCGCAATATCCCAGTCGCGGTTGGATGCCATATAGTCTTCCGGGGTGTCAATCTGGCGAATCTGCACGTCGATACCAATCTTCTTCGCATCAGACTGGAACACTTGAGCAATCAGTGGCAGATCGGCACGAGCTGAATACGTCAGCAGCGTCAGTTGCAGCGGCTTGCCATCTTTCGTCATCACGCCATTTTGCAGCTCGTATCCAGCTTCCTTAAGATAGTTCACTGCGGCGTCAGGCCCGGATTGCTTAGCAGTCTCTGCATAAGTTGGCGCGAACGGCAGCGATGGCAGAAATGGTCCGATAGCTGCTTCGCCGTAGCCGAGCAGGATCGTGTCGACGATACCCTGACGGTCAATCAGCGCATCCAACGCACGACGAACATTGAGGTCCTTCATACTCTCCCGCTGCATGTTCATCGTTAGCTGATGCACGCGGAATGTCGATGTCGACTCTACCGTCATGCCGTCCATCGCTTTCAGCGATTCAAGACTCTCTACCTCTGGACGGTATACAATATCTACCTGCCCAGATTTGAGCGCTAGTGTGCGGGCATTGGCATCTTCATTGAATGAGAACGTGATGGAATCTAGAGGCGATGCTCCGTCCCAGTATTCATCATAGCGATCCAGTTGCAGCTTGCTGCCCGGGGTAAAAGAGGTCAGTTTAAACGGGCCCGTACCAATGGGCTTGTTCACAACGTCCGGCTCACTCACGTCGATAATCGCCGTGTTCGGATTCACCAGCTCTGAAGCGAACTCCGGGAACGGCTGAGTTGTAGTGATCTCCAGCTTGTCGCCCTCGGCTTCAATCGTATCAATCTTCAGTGCGTTCTGAATCGCTACATTCTCTTCCAGCGCCCGCTCAAGGGATGCCTTAACGGATTCACCCGTCATCGGCTTGCCGTTCTGGAAGGTCACATCATCTCGCAGGTCAATCGTCCAATGCTGCCCGTCTTCGCTCTCCCAGCTCTCGGCGAGCCATGGAGCAACCGTCAGGTTATCTTCATCGAGACGAACCAGCGTTTCCGTAATGCCCGCGCGCAGCGGCACATAGCTGGAATCCACATGTGGATCTAGCGAACTGGTGGAGAAGTTATATAGGAAGTGAACATTTTTATTATCGGTGGATGGTTGCGCAGCGGGACTGGACTCAGATGATCCGCAGGCGCTCAACAGTCCAGCGCTCAAGGCCAAGGAGACCAGCGCTAGCAGTGGCGTCTTTTTATTCAAGGTAATGCCCCTCTCTCTTAATCGTAATCATTATGATCTAAACAATGAGTATTATCATATCGTAATGATTACGTTTTGACAAGAGTTATATTGGTGTTAGAACGAGAAAAAATCCGACTCTCGGATGAGAGCGGATTCTTCATGTTTTTTGTTACATAGAACTGGTGCCCACTCATGTCCAAAGAAAAGGACCGTCTCCGATTTAATACAATCAGGACGGTCCATGCAAACTTAAATTCATTTATACCCCTTAATTATCAACTCTCTCTAAAGCAATATCACTGATATCCTGTTCCTCAATATCCAGACCTCTCCAATAAGTTAATGGATACGCAGCATTACCTACTATCATTTCACCTTGTTTTATCGTGAAGCTCCCGCCTCTTTCTATGAATTTTATAATGGGTTCATACAAGTTAATATATTTAATTGCTTGATTTGTGCCTTGATCTGCTAGTTCTGTAATTTCTAAATAACAGTAGCAAATTGCCTTCATATACGGATTTTGAAGAATACCAAGATTCGGACAGGCTTGATATACTTTTTCATCTACAGTTTCACCAATAGTTTTAGCGAAACTAAATACGGGGTATCGATCTACTGACGTATCCATCTCATTTAAGAAATGATTGACCCGTCTAAGGTACTCTTTAATTAGAACATGGTATGACTCTAGTGAATTTTTCCCTAAATCTTCAAATGGAATGAACGATAAACGTTCTACAGCTTTATTTAATAAATGCCCCATACAATCCTCCATTTATTTAAACATTTTATTAAAGAAATATTCTTCGTAACCAGGAAATGCATTATTAGGTTGTTTCGGTGCGTTCTCGTGGGCTCCTGGTGGAAATCCATCATATCTCCCTTTTTCGTGATTCCATGATTCTAACGTACGATACTTTTGGCCTTGTGACATAAACTTTCGTTCAGCAAGTTCATGTTCAGCCAATTGCTTGAACCATGTTTTTTGCTCAATAGATAGCTCACCCTTTTGTGCCGTTTTCCATGCATATGCTATTTCATCATCAGCAATAAAGCGTTCCATTTTATACTCTTTACCACCAGGTTGAGGAACTTGATGTTTGCCAAAGAACAAGTGCTTTTTCATGCTTCTTATTTCATTAACGCTCATTCCTGTATTGGAAGCTACAACATCGACATCTTTCATTTTCAATTGTCTTATTGATTCATACTCTGCCTCTGCTGCTTTGTCATAATCTCTCATTCCCGATCCAGTGAACTTCTGACTTGCCTTTGTTCTCTCATTCGAGTCTGTCTGGATCTTCTCTGCCTTCGCCTTAGCAGTCTCAATATGCTGCTTAATCTTCGCCACAGCAGGATTAGAAGCTGGCAATCGATGAGGCCCTTTACCACCCGGCATGCTCCCTCGAACCATCTGAATCGCCATGAATATCTGACTAAACTTCAGAGAGGTCACCATCATCTGAGCATACTTATCTGATACAGGCTCTCCTGTCGTAGGATGAATCCCCATCTCAAACGCCTTGATCTGTAATGCAAAAATATCTTCCCCAGGCGGCTCAACGTTCACAGCTTGCATGCGATTAAAGTCCAGATTTCCCTGATCCCTCTGATAAGCCTGAAGGGCAGCCTGATCCGCAACACCATTCTCATTGACAGGCATCCATACCAACTTACCAAACATATTGATTTGCGCCATCCGATATCCCTTGTCACCCGAACCTGAATCACCTGTTGATTTGGTCATCATAGCTGCGGCACCGACTGCTCCAAACGCACCACCCAGACTTCCCTTCTGAGCATCTGCATCTTGGAAACGCGTGGCAATATCCTTCAATTCCTTGGATGTGTTCACCATACTCTCCAGCGCTTTATCCAGTATAGGTCGTGACTGCTCGAACTCATAGTAAAATCGCTCCTGCGTCGCGCCCATCCACATCATCTGAACGAACATGATCTGTCTCGTCAGATCACTTCGTATACTCTCTAACTGCTGTCTGGCTTGATCCACCTGATTCGATACGTGATGTAGTTGTTCAGGGGTAACTTTGATTGTACTCATAATGTTTCTCCGCTCATTCGAAATAGGATTATCCTATGTTAGCAGAAGTGTAATATGTAAACTATCCGGCTAACATCCTGATTTCACCATGGTAAAAACACAAGCCGTGCTCCTCATCGGTGCTATGGTCCTATATGCATATACCCACTTCAAGGCATATCCTACCAGTTTCAGTAAATACCTTTCCTACTTCATTTCCTCCAACATCCCACGATACAGTCCAATCTGCTCCGCTGTCGCCTCTTCGCGCAATGATTCCAACAATGCCGTGCACCTTATAAAATAACGATCCATCTCAAGCCTATCCACTAACCGAATTGCCTGCAAAATGAATTCCACGGCCTCCTGTGGTCTTCCCATCCACTGTTCATACAAAGCCCGCTGATAACAGTAATGGTACATATCATCGTTGTTTGAAGAATTCATTTCTCTGCCATCGCCCTGTATCTGATCCTCGAACACATGTATAACTCGATCAATCTGCCACCTATGCCGCACTGCTGCTTCCGTAATCACTTTCAGACCTGCCAACCATTCCTCCGGATGCTCAAGCAAAAAGTTCACAAACTCCTCCAGCAGCTCCACCTGCCCAGCTTCAATCTCAAGAGCATACCTATTCACCTGTGCCTTATGCCTGAACTCCTGCACCACCTGCATACCTACCTCATCCAGATCCTCCATCCATCCCAGATCTGCATATTGATCGATACATGCCCTCGCCTGATCCACCTGTCCCATCTTCTGGTGAGCCATACCCCGCATTGAGTGACTGAACCCATAATAGTAGACCATGGGCCGCTCGATGTGTACATGTGGTGCAGGCACTCCCTTTGACCGATACTCCTGCCGCTCTTCATGGATGGACTGCACACATTGATATAACATGTCCGCCCTCTCCATCACCTTGTTCCAATTTTCAAAAGCCACAGCCATCTCCAACATTTCAACAATGATGTCCGGTTTGAGTGATTTTAGGATAGAAGTTCGCAAAGATAATCCTCCTTAATTATCCATTTTTATATAATTGTATAGATAAACAAAAATGTGGTCAATATAAATTGTACTTATAAGTACTTTTATTTAATAAATCACTTTGCACTTATTAGTCTGTAACGATTCTATAACCTCTTCTAACCTTAAGTGGAGGTGATCAAATGAGTTTACCAGAGGACGTAGGAAATCGAATACGTGAGTTAAGGAAGGCAAAAGGCTGGACTCAGGAACAACTGGCGGAAGCAGCAGGTCTTCATTACAGCTATATTGGTGGAGTTGAACGGGGAGATCGTAACATTTCTTTGGAGACTCTTGAGAAAATAATGAATGGATTGCAGGTCAATGCTGAAGAAATCTTTAAATTTAAAGAAGACTCTGAGAACAAAAGAGCCTTGGATGAACATATAACTCTAATAAGTGGCAAAAGTACAGATACAATCGTATCATTGACCAAAATTAGCAAAGAAGTTTTAAATGCTATCGAAAAATCACATAAAATTTCCGATTAATATATCTTTACTAACATCATTCTTTAATACCAAAAAAGAGTGGATTACGTCTCCACTCTTCTCTTATTTCTCTTTTCAAATAACTTCCCGCTCAAACTCCGCAAACTCCACTCTGTTGCGCCCATTCTGCTTCGCCTGATACAAGGCCTTATCCACCGCAGTGAACAGCTGGGTCAAATACCCCTCCGGATTGTCCGGCACATGCACAACTTCAAAATCCTCAAAGGAAAGAATTCCAATACTAATCGTAATGGACACCTGCATAATCTCGTGATCCACCATAATGTGGTTGGACTCCACAGCTGTTCTCACGCGCTCCGCGATTTGGTTCGCCAGATCATGCTCCGTATGCGGAAGGTAGATCATGAACTCCTCCCCGCCATAACGCGTCAGGATGTCGGTGCTGCGAATCGATTGTTTGACGGCCTCCGCCGTGCGAACGAGCACTTCATCCCCGATAACATGTCCATAGCGATCATTGATCGCTTTGAAGTAGTCGATATCGAGCAGCAGGAGTGAGAATGGTGTTTTGTATTGAATATTGGTAATGACCTCATGATTCAGATGTTGGGTCAGATATCGACGGTTGTAACAGTTGGTTAAACTGTCCGTCAGGGCGAGTTCCTCCAATTTGCGATTGGCCTCGGATAACTCCTGACGTATCAGGTCTAGCGCCTGATTTCGCTCCTGAAGCGTTACGTTCTGGCGATTCATCTCTTTCACGTAGAAACGCTCCTGCGAGACATCCTGGAACGTGAGAATATGACCGATCGGCACAAGAGCCGAGTCCACAATCGGAGAAGATTGCAGGATATAGTGCCGGATATTGTTGTCTCGCTCCACGATCACTTCAATGTGAGAGAGGGTATTTTCTTTTTTCTTATAGTGATTCACGAACTCCCGACAGCTGCCCACAACATGTACAGACTCCAGAAAGGCTTCCATATCAAAAGAATCCCCCACATGCAGATCCATAAAGGATCGTGAGGCTTTGTTCGCTTCAACAATGACTTCATTCTCATCCAGTACCAGGATGCCGTAAGGAATGGTATTGATTACATCCTCATGGGCGATGGAGACCAGATCGAACACATTGTATCTTTTGATCACATAGACAAAGAACAGGTCCGATAGAAAGATCCCCAGCGAAGTCATGCCAGGAATGATCGGCAACCAGCGGGCTAGAACGACATTCAGAATCGCATCAATCGTTGCAAACACAGCCAACACCAAGATGCCCCACAGGGTGATTCTCACCTGTTTTTTGATCATGGCAGACGTCTGCGAAGAATACACCGCCCGGAATAGAACCACGAGAGAAGTCAAGAAATAGCTCACCAGAATAGTCATCACAACCCAGAACCAAAGACCGTAATCCCGCTCGATGTAACCGCCCTCCAGTGGAATGACGAATTCGTTCCATGGATTTGCGACCACACCTATAGCCCCGATCACCGCAGGGACAAATAGCAAGAAGGTTCCTTTTGCACTCAAACGCTCTGAATAACCGGTAATAAAGATCGTCAGTAGAAGCCACCCGCTCCCAAGCAAGGAGACCGCAACGAAAGATAAGGTAACATAGAATAACTGCAGACCGGATTCATCCGTGAGCGTACTCGCAAATTGACAGAAAGGCCAGAGCATCATCAACCCGTGAAACAAAAAGTACACCTTATGTAAGTTCGTAATCCTAACCGTGGCAAACACATATACACCTATACCAAACAATAGGACAAATAAAAAGAGATCATACCATACTAAAGGGTTCACGAATCTTCTCCTTCTTAGATGCTACAATGACAACGTGGTTGTTCATGATTCTATGTGATACTTATATAAAACTTCAATAAACACCTATACAATTCTGCTACGCCAAACTTACTGGTTAATTTAACCATATCTTATCACACCACCATAAGGGTGAGTAGCCCATACACTGGAAGTCCGACCAACCTCTGATTGAAATGCTGATCTATTTTGCTCTTATGTGAAGGAATCTGACTGTTCCACAAAAAAACCGCCCATATCCAACTGAGCGGCCAGCCAGCAACCTGTTTTATTCAAATGATCCAAACCATTCGCGGAGTTAATCTCTCCGACAGTAGTACTTCACCTGTTGATCAGGCTGCATCTACTCTTCTCGTATGATGGCTATGACTTGCTCATGATTAAGTAACCGTTCGCCTTCAGCGACCTGTTTCTCTGCGACTAACAGCTCCGATTGCAGCTTATAACGCGCCTCGTTTCTGAGGTATGCTTCATGACTCATCCCAACTAGATCTACTTCACAATTAGGTGAATGGAATGGTTCGTTGTCCGAAAATAAGTCCGGATTGTCCTTCAGCATCTCCGTGATTACCTCTGCGGTCCTAGCCGCATCACATACTCTTACAACCGCATCCCCGAGTCGTCCTTTATGCATCGCACCTTCGCGAACCAGTACCTCGTCTACTTTCCAGAAATGCTCCGACCATGGCAATCCACAATGTCTGCGGGATGGCACTGAAATCTGGCTTCCATCTGGTAAAACCGTATACAGCATCTCATGCTCGTCCGTCATTCTGCCAGGGATGTCCACCCACTCTTCGACCCCATGGATAAATGTATTCCGCTTCAAATCAACGCCTACTAATAAGATCGTCGCTTTCCGATCTAGCAGTTTCCCCCATGCTGAACCTCTCGCACACGGTGTATCGAAGAGATGATCGTCCTTTGTAAACGCCTCTGCGTCCCGTCCCAGTGCCGCTACCGAGTGCGTCGGGTGCCACGAACGAACCACGCCCGGCCGTTTACGAAAAAGTTCAGGCAGAATGCCCACACAACAGGTAGAGTTTTCCACGTGGAACATTGGGTTATCCGCATTAATGGTAGACCATGTATGGGTGGGAAGCACCAGCAATCCGTCCTTCATATAGTCGCTAAAGGCATCCAACACCGTGTCCGCTCCACCTTCAACCTCGCCTATACTTTTCATTGAAGAGTGAACAAGCAACGTGCCTTGCCCATCCAAACCGAGCTGCTCTAGTTGCTGCATCAAGCTTTCTTTTGTATACATGTCTTTCCTCCCTCATTACATATCCCTTTTCGATGAAAAAGCAAATCCTTGCTCAGCTTCACATCATGCTTCTCAGCATAACAAACAAAGGGCCGAGGGTTAACCCCCGGCCACAGAGAAAAAATTTGGTTGAGTTCAGGCAGTAGCTGCCACTCCACTTTTACTTAATAATAACGTACTCCAGATTCACCAGCTTCGCATACGTCACGATCTGATCTGTGGTCAGGTTCAAGGATACAACCGTATGGTGACCACCACCATTTTCGATCCATGCTTTTACCCCGTCCTGGAAGTTCGGCTTCACGCTCCACAATACACGCGCTACCGGCAGGTTAGGTGCTGGAACGGTTGGCTCAAATGCAGATACTTCATTGATCAGCAGTTTGTAATGAGTACCGAAGTCTGCCATGGATACCACGACACCTTCGCCTGCTTTGCCGTCGAATACGAGACGTGCCGGATCTTCACGATCGCCAATACCCAGTGGGGACACGATGATTCTTGGTTTCGTGCTAGCCAGTGTAGGGTCTACTTCAAGCATGTGGGATTGCAGGATAGCTTCCTGTCCAGCAGCCATCTCGTATGTGTAATCTTCCATGAAGCCCGTGTTCTCGTTATGGGCCATGATTTTCAGCAAGCGATCCAGCGCAGCCGTTTTCCAGTCACCCTCACCGGCAAATCCGTACCCTTGAGCCATCAGGCGTTGTACAGCCAGACCCGGAAGTTGTTTCATGCCATGCAGATCTTCGAAGTTCGTAGTAAAGGCACTGTAACCACCTTCGTCCAGGAAACGTTTAATGGCAATCTCATAGCTCGCTTGCACACGTACACTGGCTTCCCAAGCTTCCTTGCTGTTCGTGCCATAATCGAATTCGTAGAGGTCTCCATACTGAGCGATCAGATCATCGATTTCCTGCTCTGTTACGGCGTTCACGTATTGCACGAGGTCGCCAATGCCGAAGTAATCAACCGTCCATCCGAATTGGATCTGTGCTTCTACTTTATCGCCTTCGGTCACGCCCACGTTACGCATGTTATCACCGAAGCGCGCTACTTTGATGTTAAAGCTTTCATTATAAGCTACCGCTACGTCCATCCAGTCAGCAACCTGTTGTTGCACTTCTGGGCGCTCCCAGTAGCCAACAACGATTTTATTTTGTTTTCTCAGACGGGCATTAATGAAGCCGTATTCGCGGTCACCGTGTGCCGCTTGGTTCAGGTTCATGAAGTCCATATCAATGGTTGCCCACGGAATGCTTTCATTAAATTGCGTTGCCAAGTGCAGCAAAGGTTTTTGCAGCAATTTTGTACCACGAATCCACATTTTCGCCGGGGAGAACGTATGCATCCATGTGATGACGCCCGCTACTTCGTCGCGGTAATTGACTTCTTTCATCGTGCTCGTGATTTTATCTGCGCTTACCGCCAGATCCTGCAATACGAGCGGGTACGGCAGTACGCCGCTTGCATTAAGGGCATCCGTAATTTTCTGTGCGTTGGCTTTTACTTCACCCAGTGCTTCTTCTCCGTACAAGTGCTGTGAACCGACCACAAACCAGAATTCTTTTGCTGCTGACATATAATCATCCTCATTTCATTATTTTATAGTTGAACCAATGGGTTTACACTAGCACACTGCGCAGCCAGAATAATCTTTCGATCGCTGGTTATCCCCGGATTTTTTTGATTCCCTTTTTTAAAGGGAAAATCCTGTGATAAACGCGAACGCTCCGCTTCTCCAGCTTTCTTCTGTCTTCTCCGTTATCGTGTAAAAAGTATAGTTGAACAAATCATTCCCACACTAAACCACTTGGAAGCCAGAACATGCTTCCAGTCACTGTTATAACCTAATTACTTCTGTCCGTAATACGCGTCTTTTCCGTGTTTTCGCAGATAGTGTTTATCCAAAATGCCTTGTGGCAGTTCTTTCGCGAAGTTATTCAATTGCCGCGCGTACAGGTTCATTTTGCACACTTCCTCCAGCACGACACTGTTTACCACCGCAGACTTGGCATCTTTCCCCCACGTAAACGGTGCATGACCATGGAGCAGTACTGCTGGAACTGCCATAACATCAATCCCACGCTGCTCAAACGTTTCAATAATGACGCGCCCTGTCTCCGCTTCGTATCCACGATCAACCTCATCCTGATTCAGGAAACGCGCACAAGGTACCGCCCCATAGAAGGTGTCTGCATGCGTGGTGCCCATCACAGGTACGTCCAGTCCGGCTTGCGCCCAGATGGTCGCCCACGTGGAATGTGTGTGCACGATGCCACCAATCTCCGAGTAATGCTTATATAATACTGCATGTGTTGCGGTGTCCGAGGAAGGTCTCATTTCTCCCTCCACTACGTTACCGTCCAGATCAACCACAACCATGTCGCTTGCTTTCATCGTATCGTAGCTGACGCCACTTGGTTTGATCACGAACAGACCGCTTTCCCGATCAATTGCACTGACGTTACCCCAGGTGAATTTTACAAGTCCGTGCTTTGGCAGTTCCAGATTCGCCTGGAATACCTCTTCTTTCAGTTGTTCTAACATGTTATTCCCTCCCGTTCTCTACCAGATGATCTACAGCTGCTTGCTCAATCGCAAGCCCACTCCGGTAGCGTTCGATAAATGCTTCAAACCCTTTCACATCGGATGCATCCGGCGCCACTTCGACTCCCTCAACATCGTTAAAGACCTTCTGCTCCAGGAACACATCCAGGCTCTCCTCTTGATCCTTGTTGATCATATACGAAGCCAGAAGTGCCATGCCCCATGCGCCGCCTTCACCAGCGGTAGACATTACCGACACGGGTACGTTCATCGCAGCGGCTACAATACGTTGTCCGACAACAGGGGTCTTGAACAGGCCACCGTGAGCCAAAATGCTGTCAATGGCTACATTCTCTTCTTCCGTCAAAATGTCCATACCCAGCTTGAGTGCACCGAAGGCACTGAACAGATGTGTCCGCATGAAGTTCGCCAGATTGAAGTTGCTTTCCGGGGAGCGGACGAACAATGGACGGCCTTTCTCAAGTCCCGTAATGTTCTCACCCGAGTAGTAACCGTAGCTGAGCAAGCCACCACCATCAGGGTCTGCCTCCAAAGCCTTCTTAAACAACACGTTAAACAACTTGGCGTTATCCACTTCATATCCCATTGCTTGAGAGAATTCACGGAACAGTCCAACCCATGCGTTGATATCACTTGAACAGTTGTTGGCATGCACCATCCCTACTGGACTGCCATCCGGCGTGGTGACCATATCGATCTCGGGATACACTTTGGACAATTCCTTCTCTAGTACGATCATCGCAAATACGGATGTGCCGACGGAGATGTTCCCCGTACGTTTTCTCACGCTATTTGTTGCCACCATACCCGTTCCGGCATCGCCTTCTGGCGGGCAGAGCGGAATGCCTGCTTGCAGATCATGCGAAGGGTCGAGCAACTTGGCTCCCGCTTCCGTTAGCTCACCTGCATTCTCACCCGCGAGATATACCTTGGGCAGAAGGTCCTCAACTTTCCACGGATAACCTTTGCCTGCGATCTGTTCGTCGAACTGTTGGATCATGGATGGATGATAGTTATGTGTAGACTCGTCAATTGGGAAAATGCCTGAAGCATCGCCGATCCCAATCGCCTTATTGCCCGTCAGCAACCAGTGGATGTATCCAGCCAAAGTTGTCAGGTGATCGATCTGTGGCACATGCACCTCTTCGTTCAAAATCGCTTGGTACAAGTGGGCGATGCTCCAGCGTTCCGGAATATTGAATTGCAGAAGCTCTGTCAGCTCTCTTGCAGCTGCTCCCGTCGTAGCATTACGCCAGGTGCGGAAAGGTACCAGCAGTTCGCCCGCCCTATCCAAAGCGATATATCCGTGCATCATGGCCGAGAATCCGATAGAACCAACCGTTCGCAGCGTAATTCCATATTTCTGTTCCACATCTTGCTTCATCTCACGATAAGCCGTTTGCAGACCTGTGATGATATCCTCCTGGTTGTACGTCCAATATCCATCTTTCAGGAGGTTCTCCCATTCATAACTGCCTGACGCGATGGTCTCAAAACGTTCGTCAATCAACACCGCCTTAATCCGCGTTGATCCAAATTCAATTCCAAGTGAAGTAGCGCCCTTGGTAATGGCTTCTTTCAAATCCAATTGACTCATAATCACGTGTATCCCCTCTCCGGTCGCGATTTCCATCCCAAAGGATGCATATATAAGGTGAAGCTTCTACTTATGGCAGTAGCTAATAATGAAATTTTGTATAAATGCTTCCTGTTGTGTTTTCAAAGAATGCGCTTTCCTTTTCTAACAGCCTTAGTATATTTTTTGTACGTACATTTGTCAATAATATATAATAGTTATACTTACAAAGGGTACATAATGCACTTTATTTGATGATTGAAAGGTCTTATAAGGTCATAAAACGGGTATGTTGTAAGGTACACCTCTATTTAAAAAGGCCGGATATGTACGGTTTATTTCAAAAATTGTGCTGTTTTATATGCATCTTATCTGAATCATGCTAAAATATGTACGTACAACTATTTGAACAATAACGTTTATATAGATGAGTAACGATGAAAGAAGTGGACTACGTGAAGCCAAAATACCAGGTCATCATTGATGATATAAAGAGTCATATCCTCTCGGGGACATATAGCATAGGCGAACAGATCCCCACCGAGTTGGCATTACAGGAAAGCTACACCGTAAGTCGCCAGACGGTGCGGAAGGCTATTTTAGAGTTGTCAAACGAAGGATTTTTACGAAGCGAAAAGGGGTCAGGGACCTACGTTAGCAATCAGTATCGATCACGATCAGGCGTAAACACGTCGAAGAAAACGATTGGTGTGATCACGACATACATCTCGGATTACATCTTTCCATCCATTATCCGTGGCATCGAGAGTCGTCTGAATGAGGACAACTACTCGTTACTGCTGGCCAGCACCAATAATGATGTGGCACAGGAGAAAAAAGCCCTCGAAATGATGCTCTCCTACGGCGTGGATGGCCTGATTGTCGAACCGACCAAAAGTAATCTGTACAATCCCAACATTGCGTACTACCTGTCCTTCAAGGAGCAGGATGTGCCGTTTACGATGATTAATGCATTTTATGAGGAGCTGGAGGTTCCGTTCTTCTGCCTGGATGACGTGCAATCCAGTTATCTTGCCACTCGGGAATTGATCTCTAAAGGCCATACCCAGATCGGCATTATTGCCAAAATGGATGATCTACAAGGCAAGTACCGGATGAAGGGGTACATCAAGGCGCTGGGTGAAGCGAAGTTACGGTTCCATCCTGAGCAAGTGCTTTCCTTTGATACCGCATCGAAACCGGATTTATCTTATAATGTAGCCACGTATCTGGACGAAAACAGGGATGCGCTCACCGCGATTGTCTGTTACAACGATGAGGTGGGACTGGAGGTCGTGAACGCCTGTAGGCAACTCGGCATCTCGATCCCGGATGAGTTATCCATCATTGGGCAGGACAATTCGTATATTGCCAAGAACGCCAACATCCGGCTAACAACGCTAACCCATCCCCAAGAGCAAATGGGCCGCGATGCTGCCGACTGGGTGATCAAGAATCTGCAAGGCAAAAAGGATCTGCCAACGAACACCTACTATCAGCCGGTGCTGGTTGAGGGGGAGACGGTGAAGGAGATCGTAGTGGAATAATATTGTTGTGGGACGAGCGTTAAGTTGTTACCGAGCGTTTCTGTCCAACATACTTAAAGAAGGCCGTCAGAATATCTGCGGCCTTCTTTGTTTTTGTTCAATATAATGAGGGATTAACTTCTTTCTTACATATACATATACATTTTCTCTAATCAAAACTACTTCGCCTGACCCTCTTCATCGCTTATCAGACTTACAACGACGCCTTTCTTCTCCAAGTTTTTCACAACCTGCTCTGCACGCTCATTCAACGGATTGTTAGCCAAATATACCTCTGTTAGATGTGGGATGGTTTCGAGCACTGTAATATCCTCGATGAGGTTATCTTCTACATATAGATACTCCAAGGTCGGATGATTTTTTAAAGGAGTCAGATCCTGAATTTTATTATCGTTCATAATGACCCATTCCAGCTTTAACTTCTGAAGAGGACTTAGATCAGTCACCTGATTACCACTGGCGAGTAGACTGGTCAGCTTACGCATATTTTTTAATGGAGCCAGGCTTTTGATTTTGTTATCGTCCATAACCAGATTTTGCAGATTAGTTAGACCTAAAAGTGGTGAGATATCTGCAATCTGATTGCCTTCAACAGCTAAGAACGTCAATTTTTTCAACTTGTGGAGTGGCTTAATATTTTTTATATTTTGATCAGGCAAGAATATATCCGTCATATTAACGGCATGTTCAAGACCTTGCAGGTTAGAAATCTTACTTTTTAATTCCATAGCATATAGAGATTTTAATTTTTTCAAATCGGCAGCCTTTATTTCCTTCTTAGCCGACATCTTCAGATCTGCTCGAATAACTTTGGCCAGGACCGGGTCTTTGATAAGCGATGCAGCCGAGATAATAGTGGTCGGTAATAGTACAAAAACCAAACATAAAACGATCATACTTTTGATGAATTGATTACGCATATAGATTCTCCCTTTAAGCATCTTAATTAGTGGCTCCGTTTCAAGGAGTTGAGGTCAGCCGTAACGATTTTACCTGTATTTCCAAAGACGTACACTTTCCCTTTAAACTCCACCGCATCGTACCAATCGTCTACCGTCAAGACATCCTGCTTGGTCCATTTCTCAGCGTCATCGGAAAGGAAGATGGAACCTTCACTGCCGACAGCAATGAAGAGATTGCCCACGTATGAGATGCCAAAGAATCCAGTGTTCATTCCACGAGCATATAATTCATCACGGAACTCTGTCCTCGCCCATTTCTTACCGTCCTCTGAAGTCAAAATAACCGCACTCTGTGCATTCCCATAGTAACTGGCAGTGGTCACGACAAATTTTCCGTCACCCCATACCACATCGAAATTATGTCCAGGAAATCGTGCCGGGATTTCGTTCCACTTCAGACCATCCTCGGAGACGAGCAAAAGTCCTTTTTCTCCAACGGCTACCAGTGTTGTGCCGTTTGATGCCATCGCATTGATTTTTTTCTTTACATTAGTGTTTAGGATCCTCCACGTCTTCCTATCCTTGGAAGAAAGAATCGTGCCGGCCTCACCTGCCACGTAATACGTATTATTGGCATACAGCACGCTCGTAAGTGATTGAGTTGTCGGGGATTTAATGTCCTTCCACTTTCCCCCATCAACAGAGGACATCATCTTCCCGTTATCTCCTACCGCAAAAAAGTCCTTCCCTGACCATACAACTCCCCGAAGTGGATACGCTTGATCCACATAAGAAGATTGCCATTTGCCAGCCGTGTTCATCTTTGCAGAACCCTGCGAGCTGACGGAAAGGAAGTTAAGCTGGCTAAGATACCCACCCACCAGCACCAGCCTATCCTTGCTCACTGCTGCTTCATATACGTTACTCGGAAGCACAAAAGGATATCGCTTTGTCAGCTTCCATTTGCGCCCATCCGCAGATGTTTGAATACCAGCATCCGTAATCGTTATATACTGTTTGCCGTTGTGAATGGTAAAAAACGGGTTCTGCTTAGGGCTAGTTGCAAACCCAGCATCGCTCCAGCTCTTACCATCCTTGGATGTCCAGTTGACCTCCTTCAGGACATGATTGGCTTTATTCACATATTCAAAACCAAAAATATAAAACCTGTCCTTTGCCCAGTACACCTTGGACCAAAAGGCTTTAGAAGATATGTATGTCCATTTCAGTCCATCCTTCGAGGTCATGATCGTTGCATCCCCTACAGCAACAAAAACTCCACCGCCATAGGTCATATCCCAAACTTGCTCATAATTAGGCTGATTGGTCTTCACCTTTTTCCAGGTGATTCCGTCTTTGGATACCGCTACGACTCCGCCTTCATAACCTTGAGCCACGAAGGTATTATTGCCCCATGCTACGGCTGTAAAATTGGTGGAGATACCTGTTTTTCGCTCGGTCCACGTTAATCCATCCTCTGAAGAGAAAATCTTTCCTTCATATGTTGTTCCACCAACTGCAATATATCGTTTCCCGTTCCATACGGCGTCTTTTAAAAATCTTATATGTATTGAATTATTTAACTTCTCCCATGACAGACCATCAGTGGATGTCCATACGGTTATGATATCTGCTTCCTCACGAAAACCCATGAATTCTGACTTTCCATGAATAATCAAACTAAAATCTACTGGATTCCCGGTATAGATTGTCTTCCATGTAACTCCGTCCTTAGAGGTTTTCACATAACCTCCGGCAGCTGGCATCATATAAATCCCTCCACCATAGGCAATGGAATGGGAAACTCCACTATTTAACTCATCCAATGAAGACCAATTAAGGCTCAACTGACTTTTTACTACAGCATCCTCAATGTTCGCAACTTCACCCTCTGCCTGGGCAGGATGTACAGAAATTAGGGAAAACAGCAGAATCGTAGTTAACAGCAGAGGTATTACTTTTAGTGAAAAAACTAGTGTGCGACTCATAGTTATCTCCTTACATTATTTAATACTAGAAATATACCATGATCTGGAATGCAATACATCGATAATATGTTCATCCCTTTCTAATAGAAACCCCTAATATGATATGAGCCTTTACAATTTTTTCATTGACACTCCCTTTGATAAAAAGATATATTTATTGATGTTGATAATCATTATCAGGTATATAAAACGTTTTATATATCTACTTGTTCACATCCCCATGGATGTAATGGATCAATCAGGATGTTAAGCACTACCAAATACATTTTAAGATTCAGGAAGGGGAAACACATGAACACAAAGAGAAAGTTTCCATTAACGGCGTTACTGGTTTCACTAGTCTTTATCCTGGCATTGGTAGGTTGTGGCAACCAAACAGCTGAGCCAGCAGCAACTCCTGCTGCAAGTGACTCGGCAGCTCCAGCTACAGAAACACCAGCCGCTACAGATGAGAATGCCGGATATCCAATTACGATCAAGCATGCACTGGGCGAAACGGTTATTGAGAAAAAGCCTGAGCGTGTAGCTACTGTACAATGGGCGAACCAAGATGTCGTTCTCGCGCTTGGACAAGTTCCTGTAGGCTTCTCTGCAGCTAACTTTGGTGTTCAGGACGACAGCGGACTGTTGCCTTGGACAGCTAAGAAACTCGATGAACTCGGTGTAACCGACCCGAACGTTTTCCAAGATACAGACGGACTTGATTTTGAAGCGATTTCCGATTCCAATCCGGATGTTATTCTTGCAGCATACTCCGGTATTACGCAGGAAGACTACGATCTTCTTAGTGAAATTGCTCCAGTTGTAGCCTATCCAACGGCTCCATGGGCAACAACATGGCGTGAGCAGGTTACTTTCAATGCGCAGGGTATGGGGATGGAAGCAGAAGGTGAGCAATTGATCAAAGATACTGAGGCTATGGTCAACGAAAAATTAGCAGCATATCCTCAGATCAAAGACAAAAAAGTGGTTTGGGTTAACTTCTCCGCTGAAGACATGTCCAAACTTCATATCTATACACCTGTAGATTCACGCGTGGCCTTCCTTGGTGAGCTAGGGTTGGTTGTTCCAGAGAGTGTCACTAGCCAAATTACAGACCCTAACAGCTACTCCCTGAGCTTAAGCGCAGAGAATGCTGAAGCCCTTAATGATGCAGATATCCTTGTTGGATACGGAGATGCTGAGTTGCTAAAAGCTATTCAAGCTGATCCTTTGCTGGGTAAAATCCCTGCGGTTAAACGTGGTTCTGTAGCGTTCATTGAAGCAGATACACCTTTGGTTGCTGCTGGAACGCCAAACCCACTGTCCATTTCCTACACGATCGATGATTACCTGAAACTAATTAGCGGAGCTATCGACAAGATCAATGAATAGTACATCGCTTTCGAACGATAATCACATACGAGCACATGTCCCCAAGAACTTCATCCTGGTGTTAGTCATTTGTTTCATTCTGCTCGCTGCAACTATGATTGCCTCACTGGTCTTTGGCTCTAGACCCGTGAGGTTTCATGAGTTAATCGACGGATTATTTCACCCGGAAGTAGACTCTTATGGGGCAAACATCGTGCGCAAACGGATCTCCCGAACAGTCTTCAGCTTGTTATGCGGGGTAGCACTCGGCGTATCAGGAGCACTGATGCAAGCCGTTACCCGGAACCCACTTGCCGACCCAAGCATATTGGGCGTCAATACAGGGGCATCCCTGTTTGTGGTTATCGGTATTGCATTTCTGAACATCAGCAGCGCCAATCAATATATCTGGCTGGCACTTGCCGGGGCTGCAATAACGGCTGTGTTTGTATTCGGAATCGGCTCAATGGGGCGTGGCGGAGCTACGCCCATTAAGCTTGTTTTGGCCGGAGCAGCCATTAGCGCCGCGCTCTCCTCACTCGTCACCGCCATTATGATCCCTCGTTCGTATGTCATGGACCAGTTCAGGTTCTGGCAAGTGGGCAGCGTAGGATCGGCAACCTGGAGTGGAATCAGTACGTTCATCCCGTTTCTGCTCATCGGCGTACTCATTGCATTTCTTACGGCTCCGGCACTAAATGCGCTGGCGCTGGGTGATGATGTTGCAACAGGACTCGGTGTTCGCACAGGAACACTTCGATTCATTGCAGCCCTTGCAGGGGTTTTATTATGCGGAGCAGCTACTGCTCTTGCTGGACCGATTGGTTTCATCGGATTGTTATCCACCCACGTCATACGCCTTATACTGGGGCCCGACTTACGTTTTGTCATACCCATGTCAGCCATAGCTGGAGCGATCATTCTAACGATATCCGATGTTGGTGGCAGACTCATCAGCAACCCTGGAGAGCTTGAAGTCGGTGTCGTTACTGCCTTTATAGGTGCTCCAATATTAATCATCCTCGCGATGCGATCGAAAGTGCGTTCATTATGAGAGATCAATCGATTGAATTTATTATGGCGGGCAGACGTCATCGACGTCGCCGCTGGATACTTGTCACCAGTCTCCTTGCCATACTTGCATGTGCTCTTTGCTGCGCCATGCTTTTGCTCGGCAACACAATCTATCCGGTCAAAGATGTCATTAGCTCCCTTTCGGGAGAGAAGATCAAAGGTGTGTCTTTTGCCGTGAATACGATACGTCTACCAAGAATGCTTACAGGTCTCTTTGCCGGATTTGCCTTCGGCATTGCAGGTTATACCTTCCAGACCATGTTGCGGAACCCGCTGGCCAATCCTAATGTTATCGGGATCACGTCAGGTTCAAGCGCTGCTGCTGTGTTTTGTATCGTCGTACTTCATGCAAGCGGAGCTATGGTTTCCTTGGCTTCAGTGATTGCAGGTCTGGCTACGGTATTGTTCATATATGTACTTTCCAGAGGAAAAGTGTTCTCCATCGGACGGTTAATACTTATCGGGATTGGTATTCAAGCTATGCTTGATGCAGTAATCTCCTATCTCTTACTGGTTAGTTCTGAAAAGGATATTCCTGCTGCAATCCGATGGCTCACAGGCAGTCTGAACGGTTCTCAGATGAGTGCACTGCCGCCTCTCGTGATTACCGTACTGATCTGCACACCTATCATCATGATGTTGGGCAAACACCTCAGTATATTGGAACTCGGAGAACAATCGGCATTCTCCCTAGGTGTGGATACGGACAAAACCAGAATTGCACTTATTGTGAGTTCCGTCTGCATGGTTGCCATTGCTACCGCGACTACAGGTCCGATCGCCTTTGTCTCCTTCCTTGCGGGACCTATCGCGAAGAGGCTCGTAGGTGTTGGCTCCTCGAACATCATCCCGGCTGGTTTGGTTGGCGTTAATCTGGTTCTAGCCTCAGATCTCATCGGACAGTTTGCTTTTGAGTACAGATTCCCCGTAGGCGTCATTACCGGATTGCTCGGAGCACCGTATCTGATCTTCCTGTTAATCCGAATGAATCGTAAGGGAGAGTTATAATGAAACCGACACATGTATTTGAAGCGAAACAACTGGTTGCGGGATATGAAAATAAAACCATTATCCACGGTGTGGACATCGTAATACCGAGTAACCAAATAAGCGTCATTATTGGCTCTAATGGTTGCGGAAAGTCTACCCTTTTGAAAACCATGGCTAGGCTCATTAAGCCTACATCTGGCAGCATTACGCTGGACGGCAAAGCCATCAGCAAGATCCCGCCCAAGCAATTGGCTCGTGTGATCGGATTACTCCCACAGTCTCCCATTGTTCCGGAAGGCATATCGGTAGCGGATCTGGTGGGGCGTGGAAGATTTCCACACCAATCCTTGTTCAGTGGCTGGACCAAGAAGGATTACGAGGCTGTCGCTGAAGCCATGACCATCATGAACATTACCGAGTTTGCCAATCACAATATTGATGAACTCTCGGGCGGCCAACGTCAGCGTGTGTGGATTGCGATGGCGCTAGCGCAACAGACGGATATCCTTTTTCTCGATGAGCCTACAACCTTCTTGGATATCACGTATCAAGTTGAGATTCTGGATCTGCTTACCGAGCTGAATCGCAAACACGGAACGACCATTGTAATGGTACTACACGATATCAACTTATCAGCACGGTATGCAGATCATATCTTTGCACTTCATACCGGAAAACTTGTTGCTGAGGGTAAACCTGCAGAGGTGATAACCGCAACACAAGTGAAAGACATTTTTGGATTGGAATGTACGGTCATAGAAGACCCCGTCTCGGGATCACCGATGGTGGTGCCGAAAGGGCGATATCATGCTAGATAGACGAATAGCGGCAGTTGCGACAAAGATCCCTTTGTCCTACTGTCGCTATTTTATTTTGGTCTAATCCATTTTAGCTATAAAGCGAATCGTCACCGAGGTCCCCTGAGCTTTTGCGCTGTGATATTCGATCGTTCCCTCATACTTTTCCACGATATTATAGCAGATCATCAATCCAAGCCCCGTTCCATTTGTTTTCAATGAATAAAACGGAGTCCCCAGTGACTTCACCTCTTCCTCCGTCATGCCGCTTCCCTGATCCGAGATCCTTATCTCTACCCATTGCTTCACTCGCTTCGCTGTTACGTGGACGGTTGTACCCGCATCCGAAGCTTCTAATGCATTTTTGATAAGATTGATCAGCAACTGCTTGAACTCAATTGTATTAATGAGAATTATGCAATCCTCATCCACCTTCACATCCATATGTTTGTCCGATAACATCGCATAGGAGCTGAGCAGACCCGTCACACCTTCAAGGACCTCCCTTACATCGACCTTCTCTGGTCTCAGTTCTCTATTGGGTTTGGCAAGGGTCAGAAATTGAGAGGTCACCTGTTCGACAGTATTCAGTTCATCAATCATTAAGGCAAACTTATTCCTCACCGGCTGCTCAAAAGAGTGATCCTCTCGATATAGCTGCAAAAAACCTCGCACCACCGTCACTGGATTACGAATCTCATGAGCGACAGCAGCTGTTAGATGAGCGATCATCTTCAAATGCTCTGTTTGTTGTAGCTGCTCAAAATAAAGTTCCTGCTTTTTCATTCGAGAAACGCTCAGATGAAAAATAAGAAATAAAATGACCTGACTTCCCATAATATTGATAAAATTGCCTACCACATCTGTATGTATATATGCATACTCATTCCCTTGGTTATACAGAAGATTATAACCAAACGTAATGAGGAGCAATATTCCATTGAGAATTAACGAGAAATAAAATAATTTCAGATCATAGAACAGGATGGCGAGGGCTGGAAGTAGACTTATGAGAATGTAGGTTGTCCAAGACTGGGGATATAAAAGAGCAAGCGTATAGAAGTATGCAAATCCGATCAGAATGATGCTCAATCTGAAGGGAAACGTCTCAAACTTGGGATATATCAATAAACATACAGTGAGAACGGTTACGCATAAGCAATGGATCATATAACCCACGGTAATCCCATTCAATTCTGTCGTGGACAGGATTAATCCCGATAACATCAGAGCAATAATCGCTAGCATTGAAATATAATACGTTTTCCGATTCATCTGACTGTGCAATTCTTTCATGAATTCACCACTTTTGAATGGATTTCTACAGTATTTCTACAGTATCATTGTATCTTATTTGGTGACCTGCATACTATGGATTCTGATCAAATTATTGAAGCGGATGAGCACATTTAATATTAACATTCACTTCGAAAAAGATTACACTAAAAAGCCATACGGATGTTGTCCGTACAGCTATTTCGCAGTTGTTTTTGTTCATACACAACATGTGATTAGTGACGAATGAAGATAAGAAATTTTACTTCCTTACTTCCAAAGCTCTTCGGCAATTTCCTTAATGAAGGCAAGCTTGCGCCATTGCTGTTCCTCGGTCAGATGGTTGCCTTCTTCCGTGGAAGCGAAGCCGCATTGTGGACTCAGGCAGATTCGATCCAGATCAACATATTGTGTAGCTTCCTCAATCCGTTTCAGGATATCTTCCTTGTTCTCCAACTCTCCGAATTTGGAAGAGAAGAGCCCAAGTACAACCTGCTGATTGTCCTTCAGGAAACGAAGTGGTTTGAAGTCACCAGCCCGTTCCGTATCAAACTCCAGATAGAAACCAGAGTAGTTATCGATGCTCAGAAGTGTCTGCGCAATCGGCTCGTAACCGCCACCGACTCCTGCAAATGTCGAAACATAATTACCGCGGCAGACATGAGTGGTTACCACGAGGTCTTCCGGCAGGCCAGATACCACATCTTCGTTCAGTTTTGCGAGTTCGTTTGCGTACTCTTCCACATTGACACCAATCTGCTCCATCACTGTGATGAACTGTTGGTCACACAATGCACCCCACGTACAATCATCAATCTGGATGCTGCGGCAGCCGGCTTCATAAAAAGCCAGAATGGATGCTTTGTACGCCCCAGCAATGTCCGAGAGAAGCTCTTGGCGGTTCGGATAGATGGCCTGTGTGCTTTCCTTATTATCTGCCCGGTCCAATTCGAATAGGAACTGTGCAGCTGCTGGGATGGACTGACGGGCAACAACGTCTTCCCCAGCCGCTTCTTTCAAGAAGGCATAATGAGCTACAAATGGATGACTGCTGTAGCTGATTTTGCCGCTCAGACGAGCTGTTTCCGGTCTGGATGTCGCACCGTTGAATCGGTAGCCTTCCTCAATGATTGTCCGCTCTACACCATCCAGTCCCCAGAAGAAGTCCAGATGCCACCAAGAGCGGCGGAATTCGCCGTCCGTTACAGCCTGAAGGCCAACCTCTTTTTGTTTCTGTACAAGTTTCACAATCTCGGCGTTCTCCACTTCATTCAACTGTTCCGTGGTAATTTCGCCGTTTTGGTATTTTAATCGGGCATCCTTCAACGCACTCGGGCGCAGGAAACTGCCCACAATATCATATCGAAATGGAGTGACTGTTCGTTGTTTAGGTCCTGTTTGTACGCTCATAGTTTAATCTCCCCGTTTATCATTATAGAATTAAATATAACATATCCGATCGGAATAGCTGTTCTACGAAAGAGTTATAGCCCGCTATAGGTATTAGCTATAGCGGGCTATATTTAAGGAGAATCTATATACAATCATGTATTCAATCTTACCTGACCAGATGTCCGGAACAGGATCTCAACATCGATGATCTCAAGTCAACGTAAGAACGATCTGATCCCCGGAACGGGTGATTCTGTAGATACCCTCCTGCATGTCGATGCCATAATGCTTTTTCAGCAACCACTTGGCGTTGAGATCGGTCTCGACAACCACCAGATAATCGTAGCCGCTCAGAAGGTTATCCATATTATCCTCATAGAACAACACAATCCCGTCCACATGAGGAGCATACAAGAAATACTTCCCTACATATTGCATGTAATAGTTCGTGACCTGTTGGTCCCTGTCTGAGGCGTAGAAGAGATATCTGTTGTTATCCTCCTGCCCACCTGAGTACCACCGATCACCAGTAACCGCATGAATCTTGTAAGGAAGCGTTGTATCATAGCTTTGGGCGATAGACACGATACCATTGTATTCGGACAAAAGGATGGTGGCTGCAACCGCCATACAGCCGATAATGCCTTTTTGATAATGACCTTTTGTCTCAACTGTCTTAAAGGACTGATAATCTGGTACTTCACCGATCCGATAGTGGAATGATCGCTCCAGGTCGATCGCAGCGCACAACACCAGCCCACCGGCGAATAGCACCACGATACTTGATGCATAACGCTCAAATCCAGCCAGGACAATTGCTTCATCCAATGGCATGGAGAAGAGATACAACGCCAGAATACCCGCATAGTACAGTAACAGCACAACGTCCAAAGCAATTAATGCTTTCCACAAGTTCCACTTCTTCTTGAGCACAACGATGGCAAATACAGATGCTGCAATCGCGATAAGCTGGAAAATAACAATGCCGATCACTGGCCGTGTCGTCAGATCCGTACTGGCCTTCAGGAAAGTCCACAGAATCTCACGCATCTGCTCTGGCGTTTTGCCGGCTTGAATCCCCGAGGTAGCCACATCGAACTTGTTATCAATCCCTTGGAACACCGTCGCCATTCGCCAGCTCCAGCCAAAGTAGGGAATCAGCGCACCGCAGATCGTACCCACTACAGCGAGCGCTGTTTTCCAATCGAACTTTTGTTTATGTTTTAGCCATGTATACACTAGGAAAATCAGACCGATCGCAGCGAAAATAATACCCGTGCTTTTGATGATGGTCAGTAATCCCGCAAGCGGAAGAACAACAATACATGCCTTTTTGATCTCATTACGATATTGGTAGATCACCGCCAGGATTGCGAGCGCGTAGATCGGAAGCAAGAAATCCACGAGCAGGTTGGTGATCCGAATCGTAAGATTGAAAAACGAAAGTGTAGATAACCCGAGCCCGAGAAAAGCGTACAGAAGAAAGCGTTTCTTCTCCGAAACAATGCCAAACATGGCATAAAAACAGGAGAAGATAAGTAATCCCTGTGCCAAGAGCATTACGGACTGGGAGTGCCCCATGAAGCGACAGACATAATAAATGAAAGACGAAGTCCCAAGCGGATAGTTTTTAAAATCAATCAGGTTGGAGTCTGGCGTTGGAAAGGCATCTGTACTCAGCATCTGCTTCAGTACGATAGCCCAGTGTGAGAAATTATCGTAATGTGTTAATTGGTTCTGAAAGAGCACCAGCAAGAAAACAAAAGTCCCTGCCAGGAATGAAAATTGGAATATAGAAAAGGACATCCTTAATGATGCCCCTCGGCGCAACCTGAGAAACAACATTCCCCCATATAAAAGCAAACCTGCAATCAGGATGACAAGGCTGCCCGTAAAGAGCTGCCCTGCCAAACCACTCAGAAAAACAAAGCAAGCAATCGAGGAAAACACAAATACAGGGATGAACTCCCAACGTAGTGAAAGAGCCTTCCGTACAAACTGCATATAACCAAGAAAGGAGAATATCAATAAAACTCCCATCACAAAATGAAGCACAATGAGCATCTCTATCTCTCCTAACCCTCTCTGGTGGAACGATCGGAATGTGGCTGAATCAAATCAGTCAGCAATTGGTCGATCAGGCCCTTCTCCACAATATCATCGATATTCTCCACCGAGAGAAGCACTTCACGCTCACGGGCTGTCGTTTTTCCCGTATGTTGCAAAATGACTTCAATATTACTCTTCGTATAAAAGGTAACGACCGCTCCTGCCGCAATATCACCATGGAAACCCGTCGCGGAGAAGAAACGATAATTGAAGCTGCGCAGTGTACAGCTAGCATCATTGGTGAAATGAACTGGAAGCTGAAGGGATAGCCGCGGCATTTTTCGCTGATCCGATCTGGGTTGAACAATCCGTTTTTTCACATTACGTAACATATCGTCATAAGCCGTATCCCACAGATTCATCTGCTCTGGCAATGAGTGTTTACGGTCGTAGATGATTTGCATGTATTGGCGGTTATCATTCTCATCAATCGGCTGAACCGTTGCGGAGTAACGCCAGCCCTCCCCATCCTGTTTCACATAAACGATGACTGCATCGAGATTGGCCTCATACCGGTCGGTTTTGACAACCAGAGAGATGATCTTCTGCTCAGCCAAATAAATGGGATAAGGAACATAGAAGGCAATACCTTGCTCAGATACATCCACCGTTTTGGCCTGATATCGCAGATTGTTGGCTTGGTCGTGAATCGTGACATCTTCCTGCGCCCGAATCCGTTCTGTCTCCCGATACGCACGGCGGCCAACCATGAAGAACAGGGCGTAACATAGCGCAATCATGTTATGAATTAGCCAGAAAATAATGATACTGCTGAAGAACAGCGCAATGCCGTACTTGCCATTCACATACCGAATCACGGCTGCAATGGAAAGCAACAGCAAGAAGATATGCGGAAGTGCATATAACAGAGCAGACATCCATTGTCGACCGCTTGCTCTGCTTTTGTTGGTGACCTTGAATTTTTTCTCACGAATACCCAGCGTCTCCAGGAGAACCGGCCAGATCAAGTAAGGCATGAATATGGTATCGATAACCTGACTCCATCGCTGATTCCGAATATTGCTGGACAGATATCGCATGGATACACTATAGAAGAAATAAGATGGAAGCCAGAATATTAGGATTTGCCAGAAGGTTGTATTCACAATCTGGAAGTCGAATAACGCAAACAAAATAGGTGCCAAAATGAAAATCAACCGGTTAAAGAAGGACCACCAGTATAAGAAACTGCTTAAGTAGGTCACCCTCGTCCAGAAAGGAAGCTTGCCAGATAAGGGTGCACGCGTATTCTGCAGGCTCTGAATGATACCCCTTGCCCAGCGAATCCGTTGCTTAATCATACTCTTCACTGTTGTTGTCGTCTGCCCGGCAGCTTGAACCTCTTGAGTTGCGTAGGTAATATAACCTTCCTGCTGCAAGCGGATGCTTGTCTCAAAGTCCTCAGTGATTGTATTGAGTGGAAAACCTCCGATGTCTTCCATGCCCTGCCGGGAAATGATCGTATTACTTCCTGTATAGGCTACCGCATTGGAGGCATTACGCAGGATGTTCACTTCTCTGGAGAAGAAATCCTGTTCATTCGGAATACCTTGCTCTGCATACAGGTTGAACTGGAATAGATCCGGATTGTAGAAACTTTGCGGGGTCTGTACCAGACCAAGCTTGAACTTAGGGTCCATCTCGTCCTCTCGGCGAGGACGCCATACCTCATTCTCCTTAATAAACGTGGAGAGCATGAAATAGGGTACCGTTTTCATCAAAAAGGTGTGCTGTGGAATCATATCCGCATCAAACGTTGCAATGAGCGGCGAAGAGCTTTTGCTCAGTGCATTGTTCAGATTACCAGACTTGGCATCCTTGTTTCCGGGGAACCCCAGATATCCCACACCAAACTGTTTGGCAAGCTCCTCCACCTCAGGTCTTGCTCCATCATCACAGAGATAGATATGAACCTTCTGTTTGTCCGGGTAATCCATGAACGTACAGGCATTAACGGTTTTATATAACAGATCAACAGGCTCATTATGCGTAGCAATAAATACATCCACATCCGGATAATACTCCGGCGGAACGATTGGAAAATCGAGCTGTGTACGTTCTTTTTGCATTTTTTGAAAGAATAATTCAAAGGTTGTCAGTACGGTGACCGTCTCAGCCACAATCAGCAGCATACCAAAAATGACGTTCAGAACGCCCTCACCCCATGGCAACGTAAAGAACGTACGCCATACCAAATAAATCGACATCAGGATCATCGTGATGACAAAAAAGATATTCTGCCTTTTTTCGTTTTGCACTACAACTGCTTCCTCCTTGCTGCAAATACCCATCTTCGCTGCAATTGGAAACTGAGCAGGAACAGCAAGGCATCACAGACGAATTTCGCCAATTTCTCATCTACGAAGAGAACGGTATGGAATATATAAACACCGGTACTGGACAGCAAGATCACTACTCCGCATAACGTTAGATAGCGCCATAGACTGCCCTGGCTATCCTCCTTGCGGAATACAAAGTGTCTGTTCAGTACATAGTTGACTACAATGGAAATAATTCTCGCAATCACGGTTGCCAGCAGAATTCTTAAATAGTGCTGCTCACCCAACATGGGCCGCAATGCGTCGATCAAAAACCAGGCGATGCCCAAATCCACGACCGAACTCGCCACCGACGATGAGATGAACCGCAGGAAATTGGAGAACAACACCCCCATGACCCGAGCACTATCCTGGATCGCTTTAAAATGAGTGCCCGCATTGCCATTTTCATAAATGACTTGAATTGGCATGGTATGAATCGGAATGCCCGATTGGATGCACGAGATGAGCATCTGCAGCTCATATTCAAATCGAGTGCCGCGAACATCCTGCATAAACGCAAGTAACCCTGGACCGAAGGCACGAAGCCCAGTCTGGGTATCTGACAGCTTTTTACCATACAGCATGGCAAAAATAAAGGAGGTCATCCGATTGCCTAACAGGGACTTTGGGGGTATATTCCCCTCGCTGAAGTTCCTTACCCCGAGCACCAACGAATCCGGATGAAGCCTTGCTTCTTGGGCTATGCGGTATACATCCTCAGCTGCGTGTTGTCCGTCTGAATCAGCGGTTACGACGAAGGAAAATGCGTCGAATTGCTGACCAATATACTCAAATCCGGTCTTGAGTGCCGCACCCTTCCCCTGATTTTCCGCATGTGTCATCAGAGCACAACCGTTCTCGCGAAGCTCCTCGAAAATCGACTGGTAGGCCTCACCAGATCCGTCGTCCACAATAACAATATTAGTAAATCCATACTCTCGCAATTGCCTTACATAGGCTGGAAGTCTCTCATCCGGTTCAAGCGATGGAATGAGGATGATCGTTTCGCCGTTTTGTCTACCTATAATCATCCTGATAAGCCTCAATTCGACATATTTTCACAGATTCTTTTTTGAATATTGTGAGTATAACACCGAAAAGGCATACAGTAAACGAATAACTTGTATATATATTGGTAAAAAAGTTGCACTCTTTTATAAGCTAATTCATAGGCGAAAAATACTAGTAGAGGGTTAGTCTAGCACTACTCAAACAATTGCACATTTGGCTCTCGTTTCAGCACATGTACCAGCATGGCGTGAATGAACGCCTCCCCAGAATGCAGTCGTTCCTCGTATTAGTTCATCTTCTGTCTCCATCGACCGATTGGACATGCTTCCCACTTACAAATCTAGACGAATGGCCACTTATGCGGATCACGAATTTGAATTAGAATGACCGTAGACGATTGAAAAAGGCTGTGATTCCAATGTTATTCGAAAGAGACAAATGGTTGCAGTATGGCATTCTGCGCGATGAGCCCTCTCTTGCAGAACTGTTGCCAGAGACACAGTTGCTTGAGAAGGATACGCTAACGAAGATGCTTCTTCAGTATTCCAGCGTTGTACTGAAACCTCGTAATGGCAGTTACGGAAGGGGTATCCTGTTCATTAAACGAAGCGGTGCAAATGCTTATCGTATTCAAAATGAAAATAACTCAGTCACCATGAGAGACAACGTGCAGTTAGTCGAATGGTTCGAACAAACAATCAAAAGTGATGAATATATTATCCAAAAGCGTCTGCAGCTTGCTCAAATTAAACACAGGCCGTTCGACATTCGGATTATGGTTCAGCGCAAAAAGGGTTCCTCGTCCACTTGGAACGTGACAGGTTCCTATGCTAAAGTCGCAGCACAAGGATACCAAGTCACCAATGTGAATAACCGCCCCATTCCCGTTATTAAAGCACTGAGACTAGCTCGAATTGGAGATCGGCGCTTACTTGTCAAAGCGGAACAAGTTGCACGATTAGCTGCCAAACGATTGGGAGAGCATTACCCCATGCTTAGACAAGTTGGGTTCGATATAGCCATCGACAAGAAACGGCGAATTTGGATTATCGAAGGCAATTATCAACCGGATTTGCGCCCTTTCCGACTTATGAAAGACTCCTCGATGCACCGCAGAATATTATGGTACAAGAAACACTAAAACGAAAAAAGACGACCTGCCTGCTAGCCCGGGCAAGTCGTCTCTTCATGTTTCGTACCTAATCTCGATATTAATCCTCTTCGGTTATTTCCGGCATTTTCTAATCGTACTTGTAACACGTGTCACTCGGAACTGATTTACCCCTACCTGTATAATGGCGAACTGGCTGTACGAAGTACCAGAAGAGGTATACGGTTCAGCCTCAATATTTCCACTCGGTGTTCTAACCGTCGCGGTGATTCTAGTTACCAGGCACACACCACGGTCGGAAGATCTCCAAGTCTCGTCACGCTGAACACTATATCTGTCGTTGCTACAAAAGATGGATGCATACTCCACTACTCCACTCGCATTAAACGAAGTCGAGTTATAGATCTGAACAGGGTCATAACCACCTCTAGGTGCTCCAGGTCTTCTATTTCCCATTCTCAAAACCTCCTTTTTTATTGATAGTCTATTAAATGCAATTAAATAGTTTTGGTGAGGTATAAATGTGGACAAGGTAGAAAAAGTGTGTTTGTACACTGTTGACAAACACGAAAAAAACCACCCTTTAATGTACAAAGGTGGTTTGCGAATTATAGACCTACTGTTAGTATCATTTTAATGAACTAATTCCGTCGAAACAGTACATCATAGACGGTCAAAACTCTCCAAATTGCAGATGCTTCTACTCTGCCGCTTCGCCAACCATGCTTGCATAGCCGGAGATTCCGCCCGATTCAAACGTAAGGCGATTTCAGTGTTGATCTTATCCGGCGGCATGACTTCAACAAGGACACATACGGACTCTCGCGGTTGATTTAAGGCAAATATGCCTTCATCATCGAGCATTTTCATCGCCAGCTCCATGGCTTTCAGCCTCACATCCAACTCGCGATTCCAATCATCATTCTCCAGTTCCGCAATGAAAGGACGCTCGTTATATCGTTGTTTGACACCGTCAAAGTGATCATCCCCAAAACAACAATAGGGCGAATCCGCATACGACCATTTGATGAGATCCGCAATCGTGGATACCGGCGTATCACTTTCCTCTGCTTGTCTAGCCGATTCCAACGCCAAAGCTTCCCACGACCATGCAGAAATGCTTGGCACATGTCCTTCGCCAGTAGTGTATAACGTACAATAATAGTAACGTTCACCATTTTCAAAAAGGGTGCAAAAAGACTTTCTGGCGGCAGCAGCGATCTCTATGGCCAGTGTCTCTATTTCTTGCATTGGCTTCATGAATAGAGTTCCCCTTTCCATTCGTTGATCATTTGCCCCTTCGATATGAATTGGCTATTTGGACTAGATACCAGACACCCGCACCCACAAGGGCAGCAGACACCAGATTGATGCAGCCAAACACGATGAGTGACTTTGCTTGGCCTGGACCAATCCGGAAAGCCGTAACAAGCTGGAAGACAGCCGGTAGCAAAAATGCCAGCCAGGAGATGGTTATAAGCTTTTCTGTTCTGAAACTCCACCACACTGCGGAACATGAGGCAACTAGCAGTACCCAGGTACAGATAATATTTAGGGCGAACGTCATTTCGTCCCCCTCCTATTTGCCATGAATCACAAGTCTATATTTACTGAAGATCCACGATTGGCTCAATTCGTGCATTGCATCATGGCTTATACGCACAGAGGGCTTTTGCTCCTTCATCGCATCTGCATCAAGGGCTGAGAAGCGAAGGGGTTTGGTCATTTTTTTGATAGTTTCTCTTATTTCATCGAAAAATGCATAGGTCAGCGGCTTATGGTCCCGGATATCCTCATAAATATAGTACTTTCCTTTTTCATCTTCCAAATTAACTTGAAAACCTTTCGGAAATGAAAGCAAGATACACGGCAGTTCATCCTCTGCCCATTGTCCGTGATATGGAAAAGAAACCCCTTCATTTCTTACAAAAAATCCTGAACTTTCTTGATCTGATGCAATAGAAATAGAGTAAACAAAGAAGGGATGGATGTCATATCTCTTTTCTCCTGCCACAAAATACTGATAGAACGTCTGATACTCCTCGTACACCTGATTATAATCATGCTCTGTTCGGGCAGCATTGGTACGATAGAATTGCGCTTGCCGATGCTCCAAAAGCTGCAAAAGGCTTTTAAACTCTTCAGGAGTGATGAAGAATCTCAGTTTATAGAATCCGCTATTCTTTAATTTGTCCATTTCTTTTCGCTCACCGCCCTGTTTAGAAATGTTATGCCAATGACCTTAGCGGTTCAGGTTCAACTATATATGTATCTTATTTCCATTATAGTGATTACCTTTCCTGAGTCTACCTACTTTACACCTGAATTTTGCGAATGAACTTTGAAAAGGTAGCGAAATATAAGGATCATTGCGCTTGTACGCGAGCAAAAAACATACGTGAGGTGAATTCCAGACTACCCGCCTTGTGAGGTTGGGAGCACGCCAACATCTCGTAATCAGCACAAATTAGCCGTACGGATGATCACCCGTACGGCTAATTTTGAATTATTCAGCTTTGCGAATTTGGAATTGTTAAGGTTTAACTACAGAGAGAAGAGACTCATTCCCCTCAGAGATCACCGTCACATCTGGTGCAAACGTTGCATCACTTACATGTAACGTTTCTCCAAGTTCCATAGTACTAATGTCAAATTCAATCGACGTTGGCAAGTGTCTCGGCAATGCCTCCACTTCAATAGAAGATAATTGAACCTGCACGACTCCGCCCTGTTTTGTACCGATCGGTGTGCCGTTGAACTTCACAGGAATTTTAGTACGCAGGATCTCATTGGTCTGCACCTGTTGAAAATCCACATGAAGTAAATCCCGTGTAACTGGATCACGCTGGAGATCTTCCAACAATACAGTCAATGAGTCTTTCTCTTCAAACTGCAGTTCGATAAAACCAGACGTACCCTGCTTCAACCATTTTTGAAATTGTATTGTTGGAATATGAATCATTTCATTCTCCGTATTTTTGCCAAAAACAATACCTGGCAAACGCCCGGATTTACGTAAATCCCTAAGTCGGGATGTATTTAATGGAATGCGGTTCTCCGCTTGAAAACTAGTAGTCATGCTATGTTCGCTCCTCTTTATTAAATGATATTTTCACATTTTTTATACTCATCCAACCATCCCCTGTTGGGGCTAAAGAGAGAAACATAGCATCACCACCTCCATATACGATCCAATTGATTTTAAAATACATTTAATGTAAGCACCCATAATATACATGAAGGCACTCTACTCCGAAGAGTAGAATGCCTATGGGATGCTTCAACCCTATCATAGAAACATAGATTTGTCGATTTAACACGCCATTTCCCATTTTGACGACTGGAACAGGCCTTCATGTCCATGAGCACCTTATTTCGAGAAAAAGAAAAATCGCGTCCTCTAAGGAGAGAACGCAAAATAAAGCAGATTGATTTTGTGTTTCAGCATCGTCAATTAACGCTTTCGGGCCACCACCGCTAGCCTACCGTTTTCGGTCGAATACTCGCATGTGGACAGTACAATAAGCTTGTCACCATACTGTGCTGTTACGCCTGTGTCATAAAGAGAGAGTTGTTGGATATTCTGAACATATGAATCGAACTCGGCGGGCGTACTTACATTCTCAATCTGGTAGTATTTAAACACGTCGTCCGATTTGCGATAAACTTTTGACAGAATAACGGCAACAATCTCATACTCTTCCTTCTCGTAAAGCGTGCTGAACTGGAACGTCGCATGTTCTTGATAGAAGCTTTTGTTCTTGTACTTCATTAAATCTTTAAACATCCAACCACTTTTCATGTGATGACCATGAATCAGCAAAATGTCCGAATTGTTGGTCGTACTAGACTCGTCCAAAAAAGGAAGCCCGCCTTGGTTTTCATTTTTATCAAAATCATGATTGAGATAGTACTCCGAATCCTGTGGGCTCTGCATGACCGGGTACTCAATTCGGGTACCGTCAATCTTCAGCCAGCCGACGATGTCTGAGTTCCTCTCGTAAAGATCTCGAAATTCGGGAAGCATAACCGGCTCATTGCCTTTATTGAACAAAAGGGAGGGGAATACATCCCCTCCACCTTGTTCTGATCCTTCTTTCCAAACCTTTGTTAACTCTTCGATTTTCTGCTTCTCGGCATAATCTCGCAAGAAAGTCCTCGCAAGACTGACAAGTGAAAATACCAACACAAGCAAGGAAACAGCGATAAGAATTTTTTTAGTTTTGCTCATTTTCTTACCGCCTTCCCTTCCATTACTGGATGTGCTTTTTCTTCTTGTACCCAAGCAGACAGAACCCGATCGTCATTAAGGACATCAGCGCCAAAATCATATACAAGAATGGCGATACGCTGTTATCTCCAGTTTTCGGAGCATCGTCCAACTCGTTGCTATCGTTCTTAAGCTGACCGTTACCATTGCCCGGATCTGGTGTTACGGTGCCTGGGTCAGGCGTTACCGTGCCTGGGTCAGGCGTTACCGTGCCTGGATCTGGCGTTACCGTGCCTGGATCTGGCGTTATGG